>JAIYAB010000236.1 GCA_027489275.1 Hyphomicrobiales bacterium | reverse complement strand
CCACGACGACCACCAAGACCGTCGACGGAGACGGATACCTTACGACCCTGGTCGGATCGGACAGCGGTGAAGTCATCCGGGGCTATGGTCTGTCGCGCGGCCGGGACCGTGACTTCGCGGAGGTACTCGACGGCGGCGCCGGCAACGACTCGCTCTACGGTGGCGGTGGCAGCGATACGCTGATCGGCGGCTCGGGCAACGACTTCATCGACGGCGGCACCGGGATCGACGTCGCTGCGTTTGCGGCGTCGGCCGATGTCGTCAAGTTCTCGACGGCGAACGGCATCGTCACCGTCACGGGTCCGGACGGCATCGACACCCTGAAGGGCATCGAGTTCGTCAAGTTCGGCGACAAGACGTACTCAACCAGCACGGGCATGGTTGCGAGGTCGGATGCCGGCGAGGGCACCGAGAACGCTCTGTCGATAGATCTGCTCGCCAACGACGCGTCCTTCGTCTCCGGCGCGCTTTCGATCCTCAACATCGGCGGCAGCGTCGCGGCGGTGGGCGATGTGGTCGCCACGGTTCCAGGCCTGACCGCGGGTTCGAGCGTCGCCATCGTCTATCTCGGCGCGGGGAAGGTCGGATTCGCGGCAGGCGAGGGCGGTTTCGACGGCATGGACGCGGGCGCGGTCGAGAGCCGCTCCTTCACCTACTCCGTCGCCAACAGCTCCGGCGCCATCGATACGGCCGCAGTCACCGTGAAGCTTGTCGGGCAGGACGATGCCGCATCGCTGTCGGCCGCCCGGACAAAGATCGGCGAGAGTGTTCTCGAGGTCACCGGCACGGTCACGGTCGTCGACAAGGACGCCTTTGCCGACTTCGCGCCGACCGAAATCACCGGAAAGGGGGGAACGCTGTCGGTCGACGCCCATGGCGCGTGGACCTACACCACCTTCGCAGACGTGGACGTGCTGCCCGGCGACACTCTCACGGAAGAGTTCGTGGTCACGGCCAAGGATGGCGCCTCGACGAAGGTGATCATCGATATCGTCGGCGATGCGGCGAGCCCGCCGCCACCGCCTGCCGGCACGGATCCCATCGCCGGCGCGGGCTCCCTCGTCGGTCCCGTGCTGCCGGCGGGCGATCCCGCTCCCGACGCCGGGGCGACCGCTGTCACGACCGAGGCTGCTGCCGTGCTGACCAACGTGGTCCTCGGGGCAACCGTTGCCGGCACCACGTCGGAGACGGACTTCGCAGACGGGTCGTACTCCTTCTCCTGGCCGAGCGACAATCCGGACACCGTCTTCTACACGGACATTGCCGCGGCATCGGTCAACGGTGTCGAAACGGTCAGCCTTCAGCAGCAATACGCCAACTACGATTTCGCCTACTCCACCTTCTCGGGCGGATCCATCGAGGACTACATGATCCGGTTCGAGAGTTGGGCCGTCGGTCAGGTCGAAGTCTCGCTGACCGGCGTGGCCGACGCCGCGAAGGCCGTGTCCGCAGAACTCGATCTCGGCGACATCGTGTCGTCGCTGTCTTACGCGCAGAACGGTAAGGCCCCGCCGACATCTTTCGACCTGCTGGTCTTCGCTGAGGGGGGCGACGGCATCGTCGACACCAGCGATTTCACGACACTCACTGAGATCGCGGCGGTTCGCGACATCGGGTTCGGCACGTCTGTCATCAACGACGTCATGCTGGACGTCGGTGTCCTGCAGGGCATCCTGAACTCTAGCGCGGAGTACCTGTCGCTGTCCTTCATGATCGTGGTCGACAACTCGGTCCTTGACGATCCGCTGCAGCGCGTCGAGAACAGCTACCAGACCGTGGAGGCCTCGTTCGACAGGTCTTCGGTGTCAGTCGACCTGATGTTGCATTAAGGCCGGATCTTCCCGGCGGGCCGGCCCGGTGCGTCACGCCAGGACGAAGGTGAACGTCCCCACTGTCGCTCCCTGTGCCCGCGTGACGGTCATCACCAGCATAGGGTCGAAGATCCGGTCGTTGGCGTTTCCGGCTTCCCCCGGGAAATAGAGCTGTGTCGTCAGCACGGGTCGCCCGGGAGCGGCGATCTTGACGTGGAGATGGCGCGTCCGCCCAGGGTAGAGCCCGGGCACGACCGTGTCGAAGGCAAAGCCCCCGTTCGCGGCGGTGATCTGGTTGCCCCGCAGCCGAAAGCCGGCGTTGTCGTAAGCGCCTGCGCTGTCGGTCTGCCAGAGGTCGACGACGGCCCCCGCGACGGGGGCGCAATCACGTCCGAGCACGAGCCCCTGGAAGCGTAGGCGTTCGCCGCGCGGGTCGTCGGCCGCAAGGTTGGCGCGCGAGGGAGCATTGCGCTTGAAATAGGGCCCTTCCGTCTGGGCACGCGTGGCCCGCGCTGGCGGCGCGCACGATACCGCAGGTCCGGCAGTCTGCGCCCTCGCGACCGACGCCGACAGGGGCAGCAAAGCCAGCGCAAGCCAGGCATCGCGTCGGGTCGGCAAAGGAATCGTCATGGGTTCGTTCCGACTTCGCTTCGGCATCTCGATCTTAGGGTTGGTGCGGGCCAGGCGAAAGCCGCAGGCAGCGGCAGCGGATGACATGTTCGTCAGCCCGGACAGTCATTCGCGCCAGGGCACAGCGCAACACGCTCCCCAGGGCAGAAGCGTATGCCGAACAGTGGCAATGAAGCATAATTGTAACCCTTGCGAGTGCATTGTGACGTGGAACTGGCCACATCCGGCCGCCGCCATCGTCACGATCCGCCATGTACACGCCTCGAGACCCGCGCTCCACACCCGCCGGCCTGCTGCCCTTGATGGTCGCGGCGACGCTTGCGCTCGCTACCGTGCCGGCGGCGCTCGCCGCCGCGCCGCGCGGTGAGCGTCCCGTTGCTGTCGTCGGCCTCGCGGACGACGAGGCCGGCCGCATCGCCGCAATCGGCGCGGCGGGCGGACGCATCCTGACCACGGTCAATGCACGCGTCACGGTGGCGGTCCCCGGCCGTTATGGCTTTGCCGGTCGCATGCGCGACCAGGGCTATTGGATCCTTCTCGATGCGGAGGCCGTCTCTGGCTGCCTGCCCACGACCCCGAAAAAGCGGATACCAACATGATCAGCAGCCTTGAACGCGTGCGCGTTTCGTTCGCCGGACCCTTCATTGCGCTTCTTTGGATCATGGCCGGCATTGCCTCGGCCGCAGCCACCTTCGCGGCCCACCCGATGCTGCTTTTCATCGTCGGGCTGGCCGTCGCAGCGGCGGCGGCGCCGACGCTTCTATGGCGGTCCTCTCCGACCGGAGATCTCACGCGCTGGTCCTCGACAATGGCGCTCAGCCTGCAGGTGGCCCTGCTGGTCCTGTCTCAGCAGGGTGGAGCGCTCCAGATCGACATGCATATGGCCTTCTTCGCCGCGCTGGCGATCGCGGCCGGTTGGTGCTGCGCGGTGTCTATCCTCCTGGCGACCGGCTTCGTCGCCGTCCACCATCTCCTTCTCAACTTCGTCTATCCGCTTGCGGTGTTCCCCGAGGGCGCGGATCTCCTGCGCGTCGTCTTGCACGCGGTCATCCTGCTCGCCGAGGCCGGGGCGCTTATCTTCCTCAGTCTGCGCATCGTCTCCGCCTTCTCTGCCGCCGATGCCGCGACCGCCAAGGCGGAGGAATTGCTGGAGGTCCGCAGCTTGGCCGAGGCTGAGCGGATGGAGCTCGGCGCGAAGGTCGACGGCACGCGCGCCGAAACCGAGCATCGCATCATCGAGATCGTGGGCGGCATCGTCGCGGCGGCTAAGGCGGGCGATTTCTCGGCCCGCCCCGTTGCCTCCGCCGAGCTCGGCCGCCTCGGCGTCCTCGTCGACGGGTTGAACGAGGTGAACGCAGCCGTGGACCAGGCGACGGCCGACGTACTGCGCGTTCTCGGCGGCGTCGCCGATGGCGACCTGACACGCCAGATCACATCGCCCTATGCCGGTCGCTTCGGCGAGTTGAAGGAGGCGGTGAACGATACTGTGTCCCGGCTTGCGGACACCGTGTCGACCATCCAGGCCACCACGGTCGACGTCGCCCAATCTGCCCGCGAGATCAACGCCGGCGCCGACGACCTGTCGCGCCGCACCGAGGAGCAGGCCTCCTCGCTGGAAGAGACCGCCGCCACGACGGAAGAGCTCGCGGCCTCGGTGAAGGCCTCGGCCCAGTCCTCGCGCCAGGCCGTCGATCTCGCCGAGGAGGCGATGAAGGTCGCCCAGACCGGCGGCACCATCGTCACCCAGGCCGTCGAGGCGATGACCCGCATCGAGCAGGCCAGCCAGAAGATCACCGACATCACGTCGGTCATCGACGACATCGCCTTCCAGACCAACCTGCTCGCGCTGAACGCGGCGGTCGAAGCGGCCCGGGCCGGCGATGCCGGCAAGGGGTTTGCGGTCGTGGCCTCGGAAGTCCGCACGCTCGCCCAGCGCTCCAGCGAGGCGGCCAAGGACATCTCGGCGCT
>JAIYAB010000256.1 GCA_027489275.1 Hyphomicrobiales bacterium | reverse complement strand
GACGCTTCATCTCCGAGGGCATCAGGCCGGCGTACTTCTTGCGCCAGCCATAGAAGGTCGCGTCGGAAATCCCGGCCTTGCGGCACACCTCCGCCACCGGCGTGCCTTCCTCCGCCTGCCTCAGGATGAAGGCGATCTGCGCCTCCGTGAACTTCGACTTCTTCATCGCTCTCTCCGTCTCCGGCCCGGGCTGCAAAACTGGAATTTTCCAGCTTTCGGCGCTCCAGGAAACGGGAAGCAGGTCAGTGGCCTCACGACCAAGATCCACCTCCGTGCGAACGGTCTCGGGCTCCCCGTCGCGCTCCTACTGACACCCGGCGAGGCCTCCGACGCCAAGAGCTTCGGCCCGGTGATGGATCAGCCGGGGCCCGAGCCGAGGGTGTTGATCGCCGACAAGGGCTACGACAGCGATGGCATCCGCGACGACTTGCGGGCACGCGGGGCCGAGCCGGTCATCCCAATGAAGCGCAACCGTCTCGCGCAGCTCCCCGTCGACGGCTTCGTCTACGCCCTGCGCAACCGGATCGAACGTTGCTTCAACCGACTCAAGAACGACCGTCGCATCGCGACCCGGTACGACAAAACCTCAGCCAGCTACCTCGGCTTCGCGCTCATCGGCGCTATCCGGCTGTGGATCAGGCACTTTGTCAACACGCCCTAGATCGTACCGCATGCGCGCCAGGGCCAGAACCTCGACGACTTCCCGCATCTCGCGCGCTGGTTCGCCGCCATCAAGGCGCGGCCCGCGACCGAGCGAGCCTATGCCCGCGCGGCCGAGGTGAACACCGCACCCACGGTCAGCGCCGCCTCGGCCACGCTGCTGTTCGGCCAGACCGCCGCGACCATCGCCAAGACCTGACACCGGAGACGCCCCCATGATCCGCTTCTATTTCCATCCGACGCCGAACCCCGCCAAGATCGCGCTGTTCCTGGAAGAAGCCGACCTCGCCTACGAGACCGTGCCAGTGGATACGATGAAGGGCGAGCAGCACGAGCCGGCGTTTCGCGCCATCAACCCCAACGGCAAGGTGCCCGCGATCGTCGATACCGAGGGCCCGGGCGGCGCCGAGGCGCGCGTCTTCGACAGCAGCGCCATCCTGCTCTACCTCGGCGACAAGACCGGACAGTTCCTGGGTGCGCCCGCGGACCGGCCGGAGCTGCTCTCGTGGCTGTTCTTCATCGCCTCAGGCCTCGGCCCCTTCTCCGGCTAGGCGGTGCATTTCCAATGGGCCGCACCCGAGGGGCTCGACTATGCCCGCAATCGCTATCGGCGCGAGGCACAGCAGCATTACCAGGTGCTGGAAGACCACCTCGCAGGACGCGATTTCTTTGTCGGCAACGGCTACACCATCGTCGACATGTCGGCCTGGGGCTGGATCGATCGCGCAGCCCGCGTGATAAAGGGCGAGGCCGATCCGCTTGCCGCCTACCCGAACATCAAGCGTTGGTTCCAGGGCATCGATGCACGCCCGGCGGTGGCGCGCGCGCGCGCCGTGGGAAGGGACCATAGCTTCAAGAAGGATGCGGATGAGCAGAGCCGCCGCGCGATGTTCCCGTCCAACTATCCGCCCGCCTGACGCAAAGCCAGACCCCGGAGGTCCCATCATGACCCAGACGATGAAGCTCGCCGCCGGCGCCATTTTCCCCGCCATCACCGTGCCGCGCCTGGGCGGCGGTGAGATCGCTCCCGCCGCGATGGAAGGCTGGCGCCTGCTGGTCGTCTATCGCGGCAAGCACTGCCCGCTTTGCAGGCCCTATCTGGGCACGCTCGACAAGCTGCTGGAGGAGTTCGAGGCGGCCGGCGTCGCGGTACTGGCGGTATCCGCCGACCCGGAGGAAAAGGCCGCGGCCGATCATGCCGAACTCGGCTGGCGTTTTCCGCTCGGCTTCGGGCTGACTGTCGCGCAGATGCAGGCATTGGGACTGTATGTTTCTAACCCGCGTTCGCCGCAGGAAACCGACCGACCATTTTCGGAGCCTGGCCTGTTCCTGATCAACCCGGCGGGGCAGGTGCAGCTGATCGATATTTCCAACGCGCCGTTCGCGCGTCCCGACCTGGCCGGCATCGCCCGTGGCGCGAAACGCATCCAGGAGATGAACTATCCGATCCGCGGCACCCTGGTCTGATCGCGCCAAGCTCACCTACATCCGCGCATGCAATGCCTGTAGCACGCTGTTCGGCTTTGCCTCGGCGGCAAACGGATGTGGTTGGGTCCTCGGGATTGGCGTAGGAGCGCCGGTCCTCGGCGGGGTCCGAGGGGAAATCAGCCGGCCGCGGCGGACAGCCTGACGATGGGACTCGGGAGCCTATCAGATCTATTTTTCCCTGCTATTGCTGCGATTCCTGGTTCGACCGTTCTGGCGCTCACCAGACGTGGCGATCGCCCGTAACCGGATAGCGATGCACAAGCCTCCGCCGGCGGCGGACATTAACGCGAGTGATCCGCCATGAGCCAGTACGACATCATTGGCGATCGTCAACCCGAGGCCGGCTCCCGGCACCGCACCGCCGCGGGCAGCGTGTCGATGGTGACGCGCTCCATCTCGCGCGGCGACACCGCCCCGGCTTTCGTCGCCACCGCGATCGTCTCGGCCAGGAGGACCTCGAGCTTGTCCGGCCCGATCCGGCCGCGCCAGCGCGTCATCGAGGAGCGGTCGAGTTGCAGTTCGTGGCGGAAGAATTCCTCTCCGCAGAAGGCCTGGAAGTTCGGGTTCTCGACCCACTGGGCGCAAACCTGCACATCGGACAGGGCCTTGATGTGCTTGAGCAGGTGCAGGCCCGCCATCAGCCGCGTCGGCAGGGCGGGCCCGCCGCGGTTCTCGTCGTACAGGGCGCCGAAGGCATCCTCGAAACGCTTCCAGTCGCTCAGCTTCACCAGCCGGACCAGCTCGTGCCGTCCGTCGATCATGGCATCGAGCCGCATCCGGAAGGGGGCGTGGTCGGAGAGATGCGGGATCTTCGGTGGCATCGCGGGCCTCGTCGGATCGACAACGAGCCAGGAATCACGACCCGCTTTGCGCCGGAACGCCCCTCGCGCGCCGGCGCGCGAAATCGCAAGGTTTTGCCGCACAACCTCCCAAAACCTGGCAAAATCGAATACGCTCAAGATCGAAAATGACAATGCAGATCAGCAGGTTGTGAGTTTTTCACTGGCGACAAGCTGGCGATAAGGGTGATCGTGGTGCCGTTTCCGCCTCTGCCCTCAGGGCATGATGATCGCCTGCGATGCCGTTGGGGATCGAAAGGCTACTGCCAGCGGGCTGCGTGTTCTCACCAGAGCCAGACGAGCCGTGCCGCTCTGCGGTTCGTCGACGACGACGACGAGCGGTTGCGTCGATGCGATCATGCCTCGTTCCTCCTTGCGTACGGCAGGCACACCGTGATGCGGAAGCCCGCCCCGTCCCCTGCCGTGCTCTCCAGCGCGATGTCGCTGCCCTTGGCCATCTCATGCCGCGGCGAAGGCCAAGCCAGCCCCGTGCCGGCGGGCCGCGTCGCCGGGAGCTTCGCCGGAACTTCTCGAAGACGGCGTTCCGCGTTGCGCGATGCGCAGGACCATTGCTTCTGCGCCCGACACGATTCAGCCTCGAAACCTGCTTTGTGGCCGCACAATCCGTTTCGGCCGGCCTGTGACCGGATCGCGCTCGGTCGGCTCGCTCCAGCGCGGCGATGACGACCATTTGACGAACTGGATGAGGCTGTCGACCTGATCGTCATGTTTGGCTTTGGGGAACCCCTTGAGTTCCCGCTCGAGCTCCGCCAGCCAAGGCGCTGCCTCGGGTAGCAGATATCTCTTCTCATCGAGACGCGCGGTCTGGGCCTCGACCCGCCTCTCCTTGTCTTCTTTTGGTGTGCAGGGAATGTACCGATCCGATCGGTAGCTATCTGCCCACAGTTGCTGGAGCAGGGAGATGCCGGATCCTGCTTTCTCGATCAAGACGCTGTCGGCCTTCCACCGGTCCGCGAGTCCCTTCACGCGGCGCTTCAGGTCGGGGAAGTCGAGGCGGGCCCGTTCTACATCGAGAAGGTGCCACTTCTTCTCGAAGAAGCCCCACGTGGTGCCGACCGAGAAGTCGCTGGTCGGCTCGGCCGTCATCCCGGTATCCCAGCTCTGGCAGATCGATTGGTAGTCGTGGCGGGGTCGCACTTCGGCGTACCGATCGAACCACTCGAGCCGGATTCGATTTCCGCCCTCGGGGGTCGGATCTTGCAGGTACTGCGCCGAATAGGCCGCCGCCCCCATCTCGACCTCCAACCGACGAAGAACCTCCAGCGACTCGCGCTCGGCGCAGAGGGGCTCACCCCGGCGCCGGCGCATCATCTTGCCAAAGCCGATTGGGATCTCTTCGTCCCGCTGCGCAACAGCCGGCAGGTTGAGGTGCTCAAACTGCCCGCGCTCGAGGAGATAGCCGGGGAGGTCATCCTCGTGAAGCCGCTGCTGGATGACGATAATGGTGCCCCTGGCCTTGTTGTTGAGACGCGAGAGAAGTGATTGTTCGTAAAAGTCCTTGCCCCTTTGCAGCTCCACAACGGAGGACGCGTCCGACGCCTTCATGAGGTCGTCGATGATGATCACGTCCGCACCGAAGCCGGTGATCGCCCCGCCAAGCGAAACAGCCTTGCGCATCCCGCCTTCGGTGGTGACCTGCTCATCGTTTCGATCGCCCCCGTGCGCGAGGCGGGTGCGCGGGAAGAGCCGTCGGTACCACGGTGAGCCGATCACCGCACGGAAGTCACGGGCGTGCTTTGCCGCGAGATTTCCACCGTAGCTCGCGACCATGATCTTGGTTGTCGGATCCCGGCCGAGCAGCCACGCCGGCAAGCAGACCGAGATGCAGATCGACTTTCCGTGCCGCGGCGGCACGGTGATGATCTGGCGGTTCGTGGTGCCGTCCACGGCTTTTTCTGCGGCATGACACATGGCCTGCATGTAGGGCGCGGGGTGGAACGTTTCGCCGGGCTGCAGGATCGAGAAGGCCGTCCACACGAAGGAGAATAGATTCTCACGTTCAAGATCGCGCTGGGCAGCGAGAAGGGCTTCATCATCGATGTCGGTCAGTCCCTCCATTATGCCTTCTCCCCGTCCGTGCCAGATTTGGGGAGGTGCTGGTCAAGGAACCACTGCAACATCGACTTGTTGGGCTTTTCCTGCTCGACCGAAGATCCAGCACTCGAGCCGCTTCCATCTCGAGCATCGTTCATAAATCTATCGAGTCCCTCAAGATAATCCAAAATCTTGAAATCTCCAGTCTCTGCGAATCTGTTCATAGCTTTAGTGATGCCGATATCGAGCTTCGACAAATCCTGAGTTTTTCCGTTCTGACGCACCCTCACCTTTTCGTTGGCGAGCTCAAAGACACGTGTGCGCACGTTCTTCACGCCTTTCGGCCTGCCCTTGGGGTTTGCGCAGACGCCCCTCTGGAACCTCGAGTGCAAGGGCGGCTTTTTGTAGCCGACTTTATAGGGCGCTCCTTCATCCACGGGTGTCTCGTCAGGGTTCGATGTCGCGGATTGCTCGTGGTCATGGTCCTGCTGCTCGGTCACGGCCTCGTCAGGAAGAGGGGCCGCCGGCGTGTCGGCGGCATCCTCTCGTCTGATCGGGCGGGTCCGCTGGCGGTAGGTGGGGATGTCTGACGACATGTGCTGGCCTTTCATGAAAATCGGTGATGGGAGTGCGACGATCAGGCGAGCGACCGCGGCCGCTGGCGAACCCGGACGGTGGGCAGCTCGCGGGGAGCTGCCGGCAACGCCGCAGGCGCATCGGATGGGGCAGTGAACGGGACGGGGTCCGCAGCGCTGCGCTGCGCGCGAAGCTCGTCGAACGTCAGGCCTGTCGCCAGGTGGATCACCGGCTTGCCGATTCGCTCCTGCCAGCGCCGGACGATCACGTCGCAGTAGAGCGGATCGATCTCGGTGCCATAGCAGACGCGACCGGTACGCTCGGCCGCGATGACCGTCGTGCCCGACCCGAGAAACGCGTCGAGGATCAGGTCGCCACGGTGCGTGCAATCCTTGATGGCGTCGATCGCCAGCGCGATCGGCTTGACGGTCGGATGATCAGCCAGGTCTCCGGCACGTCCCCGCCCGAACGTCGACAGCCCCGGATGAGACCAGACGTTGGTGCGGTTGCGCCCGTGCTTCCCGAGCTCGACGTTGTTCACGTGACCCGCGCTGCCGTGCTTCCAAATGAAGCAAAGCTCGTGCTGTGACCGCAGGAACGAACCCATACCGCCGGACTGCTTGTCCCAGACCGCAAGGTTAAGCTGGGTCAGGTCGTTGTTTCGCGCCGCACACATCAGCTCGTGCATGTGCCGGTGGTCGATCCAGGTGTAGAGCAGCGCCCCATCAAGGCAGTTCCGGACGAGGTGGCCGAACACCTCGGTCAGCCATGCGGTGTACTCGGCCTCGGTCTTCTCGCCTCGCCCTTCGGCAAAGTCCCGGTGCTTCGTCTTGCCCAGACCCGTGAAGGCCTTCATCTCGAGGTTGTAGGGTGGATCGGTGAACACCATCCGAGCCCGCTTGGGGCCCAGCAGCGTCGTCCATGTGGCGGGATCCAGAGCCGAGGCGCACATCACCCGATGCTCTCCGAGGCAGAAGATATCGCCCGACTGCGTCACGGCCGACGCGTCCACAGTGGGCGCCGCATCGTCAGGGTCGGCTTGCACGGTGACGGGACCGACGATCACGTCGAACTCCGGCGTGCTCAGGCCGAGCGTCTCGTGGTCAAAATCGAGACTGAGATCGGCAAGTTCCAGCAGCTCGATCCGGAACGGCTCGGGATCGAATTGGCCCTTGGCAGCGATGATGTTGTCGGCCAGGCGATACTCGCGGATCTTCGGGGGTGTCAGATGACGAAGCCGGATCACCGGGACGACGGCCATGCCGAGTTCACGGGCTGCAAGCAACCGAAGCTGTCCAGCGACGACCACGGAATTTTGATCGACGATGATGGGGTTGTTGAAGCCGTATTCGCGGATTGCCAGGGCGAGATGCCAAACCTGACGATCCGTATAGATGCGAAGCTTGCGCTCGTGGGCGTGGATGCTCTCGATCGGCACATGTTCGACATGTGTGACGAGCGCCGGCGAGATGGAATTTGTATGTGCCGGGCCATCCGGTTCAGGCGCCACGGCCTGGGTCGGAATGGACCTCGTCGATCGACGTCGAGGTTGGTGGGACTGGTCCATCGCGGTCTCCTGTTGCGCCAAGGTGTCTTGGCTGGGTGGAGACCCCGCATGACGGAGGAACGTGCGCGATGAGCGCTGGTCCCGAACCACGCAGGGTCGGCGAACAAAAAGCCTTTCGGGGCTTCTTGTTGGGACCAAACCCAATGCGACAGGAGGGGAGGGGTGTTGGGTGAACGCAGATCGCGCTCACGTCAAGAGGGGAAGCGTTGCAACCGAGAATTACTTTTTGCAACTGAGGCCAAGCTCAAGCTAGCCGTCTGGCGTTTCTGGCGGTCAGATCAGCACCGCTAGGGCGCTCCTAACGTTAGAATCCCAGTGTGCGACACGGCATTATCGGGTTCCGTGTTACGCCGATGAAATTCCCAGTTCGAGAACAATAAATTCCCTGTTCGATCGCAACGGGAATTTGGGAGAAAAACCCAACACGGAGAGAATGTTACTAGACCCGATCATGCCCCCAAGAGAGCAAAATCATGCTGTGATCCCTGTTTTTTCCCGGAGAACAGGGATCTGACTAGCAGAGACGACATGCGTGGAACTGCGTCCGCCACCAGCCTTTCGTTCGGCCCATGGCCCCATTGCCAAGGCGCGCCGGACGCGGCATATCTCCGGCTGCGGGCGGGTATAGCTCAATGGTAGAGCAGCAGCCTTCCAAGCTGAATACGAGGGTTCGATTCCCTCTACCCGCTCCATCATTCACTCGGCCGGCAACCATCGTCCGTCCTGATCCCGTGGTCGTATCGGCCGCATGACCGGCAGCCGCGCGATCCCTGGCATTCGGATGGGCCCCGCCCGTTCCCCCGACTTGCGGTCTGGGCGAAAACCGCCTATCTCCGCGCGCGTTTGAACCATAGCCGGCATGGCCGGCCGTTGAGGACTGAGACAGGCCATGGCCAAGGAAAAATTCGCGCGGACGAAGCCGCACTGCAACATCGGGACGATTGGTCACGTCGACCATGGCAAGACGTCGCTGACTGCGGCGATCACCAAGGTGCTGGCCGAGACGGGCGGTGCGACGTTCACGGCGTACGATCAGATCGACAAGGCTCCCGAGGAGAAGGCGCGCGGGATCACGATCTCGACGGCGCATGTCGAGTACGAGACGACGAACCGTCACTACGCGCACGTCGACTGCCCCGGGCACGCCGACTACGTGAAGAACATGATCACGGGCGCGGCGCAGATGGACGGCGCGATCCTGGTGGTGTCGGCGGCCGACGGGCCGATGCCGCAGACGCGCGAGCACATCCTGCTGGCGCGCCAGGTCGGCGTCCCGGCGCTTGTGGTTTTCATGAACAAGGTGGATCTCGTCGACGATCCCGAGCTGATCGAGCTCGTGGAGATGGAAGTGCGCGAGCTTCTGTCGAAGTACGATTTCCCCGGCGACGACATCCCGATCGTCAAGGGCTCGGCCAAGGTGGCGCTGGACAACGGCGACAAGGCGGTGGGCCATGACGCGATCCTGAAGCTGATGGCGGAGGTCGACCGCTACATCCCGCAGCCGGACCGTCCGAAGGACCAGCCGTTCCTGAT
>JAIYAB010000049.1 GCA_027489275.1 Hyphomicrobiales bacterium | reverse complement strand
GATGACGCGGGGAAAGCCCGCCTCGCGGCCCGTTTCGGCCAGCGCGACGACGCCGCCGGCCGGACCGGAGAGGATGGCGTCCTTGCCCTTGAACAGGTCGGCGGCGGTGAGGCCGCCCGACGACATCATGAACATCAGCCGCGCGCCGCTGTTGGCCGCGTCGAGCTCCTGCGCCACCTGCGCGACGTAGCGCGACAGGATCGGCGAGAGATAGGCGTCCACCACCGTGGTGTCGCCGCGCCCCACGAGCTTGATGAGCGGGCTCACCTCATGGCTGACCGAGACCTGCGGGAAGCCGAGCGCGCGCGCCACCTCGGCCACCTGCCGCTCGTGCCCGGGAAACTTCCACGCGTGCATGAACACGATGGCGACGGCGCGGTAGCCCTGCGCCTTTGCCGCCTCGAGTTCCGCGCGTACGGCGGCGAGGTCGGGCGCGCTCTCGACCGAGCCGTCGGCGCGCACGCGTTCGTCCACCTCGACCACGCTGTCGTAGAGCTGCTCCGGCTTGTGGATCGCCTTGGCAAAGATGTCCGGCCGCGCCTGGTAGCCGATGCGCAGCGCGTCGCGGAAGCCGCGCGTCGTCACCAGCAGGGTCCGCTCACCCTTGCGCTCCAGCAGCGCGTTGGTGGCCACCGTCGTGCCCATGCGCACGTCGCCGATGACGCCGGCCGGAATCGGCGCGCCTCTTGCAAGGCCGAGCAGGTCGCGGATGCCCTGCACCGCCGCGTCGCGATAGGCCTCGGGGTTCTCGGAGAGCAGCTTGCGGGCATGCAGGCCGCCGTGCGGATCCCGGCCGATCACGTCGGTGAAGGTTCCGCCGCGGTCGACCCAGAAGTCCCAGCGCGCTGCAGCCATGGCCCATCCTCGTCCCGGTGAAGTCGCGGACGATAGACCCGGACGTTTACGTTTTCAATTCGTAGACGAAATGTTGACGAGCGGCGAATTGCGCATAGCATGCTCGGCAGGGCGCCGAGGGCGTCGCGGCCGCATCAGCCCGAACGGGCGACGTGGCGCAGGGTGGAGGGACACATGACGAGCATCACGAGGCGGCATGCGACGGCGGCCGGCATTGCGCTGGCGCTGACCATGAGCGCAGGCGCCGTTTCGGCGCAGACCAAGTGGGACATGCCGACGCCTTACCCGGACGGCAACTTCCATACGAAGAACATCATCCAGTTCGCCGCCGACGTCGACAAGGCCACCAACGGCCAGCTCAAGATCGTGCCGCAGACCGCGGGCTCGCTGATCAAGCACCCCGAAATCAAGAAGTCGGTCCGCCAGGGCGTCGCGCCCATCGGCGAGGTTCTGATCTCGCTCCACGCCAACGAGAGCCCGATCTACGGCCTCGACAGCGTGCCCTTCCTCGCCACCGGCTACGGGCAGGCCCGCAAGCTCTATGCGGCGCAGAAGCCGTTCCTGGAGAAGAAGCTCGGCGAAGAGGGCCTCGTGCTTCTCTATTCCGTCGCGTGGCCGCCGCAGGGCATCTTCGCCAAGAAGGAGATCAAATCGATCGAGGATCTCAACGGCCTGAAGTTCCGCACCTACAACACCGCCACCGGCCGCATCGCCGCGCTGGCCAAGGCCGTGCCGACGCAGGTCGAGGCCCCCGACCTGCCGACGGCGTTCGCCACCGGCCGCGTCGAGGCGACGATCACCTCTGCCTCGACGGCGGTGGATTCCAAGTTCTGGGACTTCGTGACCCATTACATCGACACGCAGGCCTGGCTGCCGCGCAACGTCGTGTTCGTGAACAAGGCGTCCTTCGACGCCCTGACCGCCGACCAGAAGAAGGCGGTCATGGAAGCCGCCAAGGCCGCCGAGGACCGCGGCTGGGCCGCCTCCGAGGCGGAAGCCGCCGCGCGCAACCAGACGCTGCGCGACAACAAGATCGCCATCCTGCCTCCTTCCGACACGCTGAAGACCGGCTTCCAGGCCATCGGCAAGCAGATCGCCGACGAATGGGTCACCGCGGCCGGGGCCGACGGCAAGGCGATCCTCGAGGCCTACGCGAAGTAAGCGGCGCGTCTCCCGCGCTTTTCGCGGGCGCGCCCGAACGATCCCTTTGTGGCGGCGCGCAAGCGCCGCCACAAAGGGCCTGCCACGCCTGTCCTCATCGTCTCCAGACAGACCGGGCTACCCATGCGCCGCGCGCTCGATGCTCTTTACCTCGCCACCGCCTGGCTGGCGGCGTTGTGCCTTCTTGGCATTGCGGTGCTGGTCGCGCTGCAGCTCGGCGGGCGCATCCTCGACGGCGTTCTGAAGCTGATGGGGTTCCGGCCCTACGGCTTTGTCATCCTGTCCCTGTCGGAAATCGCCGGCTACCTGCTGGCCAATGCGAGCTGCCTCGCGCTCGCCTATGCCCTGAAGTCGGGCGCGCACATCCGCGTCACCATGATGCTGGGGGCCCTGGGCGACGCCGCGCGCAAGCGGGCGGAGATGTTCGCGCTCGTCGTCGCCGCCGCGTTCTCGGGCTGGATGACGGTCGCGCTGGCCCGCCTGGCGCTCGACAGCTACCGCTTCAACGAGGTGTCCACGGGGCTGGTCCCGGTGCCGCTCGTCTGGCCGCAGGTCGGCATGGCCGTGGGCCTCGCCGTGCTCACCGTCTCCTTTCTCGACGAACTGGGCATCGTCGCGCTGCGCGGCCGCCCGTCCTTCCGTGCCGCGGAAGACGCGATCACGCTGGGCAAGGAGGGCTGAGCCGTGGATCTCGTGTCGCTGGCGCTGCTCCTTATCGTCCTGCTCTTCGCCATTCTCGGCTCCGGCCTGTGGATCGCGCTGGCGCTCGGCATCATCGGCCTCGTCGCCATGGTTCTGAAGACCACCGCGCCGGTGAGCGTCACGCTCGCGACGTCGGTGTGGCAGTCCTCAATCTCCTGGGACCTGACCGCCCTGCCGATGTTCATCTGGATGGGCGAGATCCTGTACCGGACGCGCCTGTCGCAGGACATGTTCGAGGGCCTGGCGCCCTGGCTGTCCCGGCTGCCGGGAAGGCTCCTGCACGTCAACGTCGTCGGCTGCACCATTTTCGCCGCCGTCTCGGGCTCGTCCGCCGCGACGTGCGCGACGGTGGGCAAGATCGCCCTGCCGCAGCTGCTGAAGCGCGGCTATGACGAGCGCATGGCGATCGGCACGCTGGCGGGGGCCGGCACGCTCGGCCTGCTGATCCCGCCCTCGATCATCATGATCGTCTACGCGGCGGCGACCGACCAGTCGATCGCGCGGCTGTTCATCGCCGGCGTCATTCCCGGGCTGATGCTGGCCGGGCTGTTCTCGGGCTTCATCATGGTGTGGGCGCTGATGAACCGCGACCGCATGCCGCCGCCCGAGCCGAAGGAGAGCTTCGCCGACCGCCTCGCCGCGACGCGGCGGCTCATCCCGATCGTGCTGCTCATCGCCGGCGTCATCGGCTCGATCTATGGCGGCCTCGCCTCCGCGACGGAGGCCGCCGTGGTCGGCGTGGTCCTGTCGCTGGTGCTGTCGGCGTCCATGGGCACGCTCTCGCGCTCCAGCTTTGCCGACGCGCTGCTGGGCGCGACGCGCACCTCCTGCATGATCGCCTTCATCCTGGCCGGCGCCGCCTTCCTCACGACGGCGATGGGCTTCACCGGCATTCCGCGCGCGCTGGCCGAGTTCATCTCGGCCTACAACCTGCAGCCCTGGCAGCTGCTGGTGGCGCTGACGCTGTTCTACATCGTCCTCGGCTGCTTCCTCGACGGCATCTCCATGGTGGTGCTGACCACCTCGATCATCATGCCCCTCGGCGAGAAAGCCGGCTTCGATC
>JAIYAB010000154.1 GCA_027489275.1 Hyphomicrobiales bacterium | reverse complement strand
ACCGCCGCCCTGATCTCGGCGTCGAGCGCGTCGAGCCGCGCCAGATAGGAGGCCGCACGCGCCGCATAGGCGTCCTTGCCGTCCGGGTCCGCCGCGGCCAGCGCATCGCGGATGGCGGCCACGTAGAGCTTCACGTTCGCCACATCCTGCCAGGCGTGCGGATCGACCGCGCCATGGTCGTGCTTGTGGCCCTTGTGATCGTCGTCGTCCTTACTTTCGAGCGGCTTCACGCCGCGCGCCGCCACCGCGACGGCGGCCTTCGTGCCCGAGGCCTTCACCAGCCGGTCGAGCCACCCCTCGAAGCCCAGCCCGTTGACGACCACCAGCCGCGCGCCGGCCAACCGCTTCGCGTCCGCCGGGCTCGGCTGGTAGACGTGCGCGTCGCCGTTCGGCCCCACGAGCGTCGCGATGTCCACGCGGTCCCCACCGACCTCGCGGACGAGGTCGGTCAGGATCGAGAAGCTCACGACCACCGGCAGCTTCCCCTGCTGGGCGGAGGCTGGTCCGGCGATGGCTGCGGCGAAGGCGGCCGCTCCGGCGGCCAGGACGAGGCGACGATGGATCATCGAATTCTCCTCATGCTTCGAGGTGACGACGGGGAATGAGACGCGTGAGAAGCCCGCCCTGTATGCCGAAGGCGAGCGACAGCAGGTAGGCGGCGCCTGCCGCCAGGATGATCGCTGGTCCTGCCGGCAGCCCGGCGTGGAATGACACGAGCAGGCCGGCGATCCCGGAGCCGATCCCGATCAGCGTCGCCACGGCGACGAGCAGGCTGATGTCCTGCGTCCAGAACCGCGCGGCGATGGCGGGCAGCATCATCAGGCCGACGGCGAGCAGCGTGCCCAGCGCATGGAACCCGCCGACGAGGTTCAGCACCACGAGGATCAGGAACACGATGTGTGTCGGCCCGCCGGCCGGACTGATGGAACGCAGGAAGCCGGGGTCGACGCACTCCAGCACGAGCGGCCGGTAGATCAGCGCCAGCGTCACCAGCGACACCGAGGCAATGGAGGCGATGAGCAGCAACGTGGGGTCGTCGAGCGCCAGCACGGTCCCGAACAACACGTGCAGCAGGTCGAGGTTTGACCCCCGCAGCGAGACGAGCGTCACGCCCAGCGCCAGCGAGATCAGGTAGAACGCCGCCAGCGACGCGTCCTCGCGCAGGTGCGTCGTGCGTGTCACGACCCCGGCGAGCAGCGCGACGATGACGCCCGCCGCGAGTCCGCCGAAGGTCATCCAGCCCAGCGACAGCCCCGCCGCGAGATAGCCGATCGCCGCTCCCGGCAGCACCGCATGCGCCATCGCATCCCCGACGAGGCTCATCCGCCGCAGCATCAGGAACACGCCGACAGGCCCCGCCCCGAGCGACAGCGCGACCGAGCCCGCCAGCGCGCGGCGCATGAACTCGAACTCGGTGAAGGGGGCGATCAGCAGGTCGTGCAGCATGGAACGCGGTGTCCGCCCGCGCCGACGCGCGGAAACTCTGGCCGTTGAATGCGGGTGCCGCGCGGCGGCGGGCTCAGGCTGCGCGGGCGCAGGTCTCCGCGCTGCGGTCCGGCGCCTCCAGCATGCGCCGCGCCCGCAGCAGGTTTTCCGCCGTCAGCACCTCGCCCGTCGCGCCCCAGGCCACCGCTTCGCGGGCCACCAGCAGCGTTTCGGGAAACATCGAGCGAACGGTGTCGAGGTCATGGAGAACCGCCACGACGGTGCGCTCCTCGCTGTGCCACCGCCGCACCAGCGCCAGCAGGTCGGCGGCGGTCTTGGCGTCGATGGCCGTCAGCGGCTCGTCGAGCAGGATCACCTGCGCGTCCTGCAGCAGCAGGCGGGCGAACAGCGCGCGCTGCATCTGCCCGCCCGAGAGCGTGCCGATCGCGCGGTCCTCGAAGCCGGTGAGCCCGACGGCCGCGACGGCCTCCTCGATGCGGTGGCGGTCGCGCCGGCCGATCCCGCCGAACAGCCCGCTCCCGCGAAGCAGGCCCATCGACACGAGGTCGTAGACGTTGATCGGGAAGCTGCGGTCGACGTCGGCCGCCTGCGGCAGCCATGCGACGTGCTGGCGGCCCGCCTCGACCGTCACCTTGCCCTGCAGCGGCTTCAGCGTGCCGACGATGCCCTTGAGCAGCGTCGACTTGCCGGCGCCGTTGGGGCCCACGACGGCCGTCAGGCTGCCGCGCCGCACCGCTCCGTCGAGGTGATGGATCACCGGGTGGCGGTCGTAGCCGAGCGTGAGGTCGTGGAACCGGATCGCCGCGCTCATGACGCCATCGCCCACGCCACCAGCGCCCACAGCCCGCCAATCACCGCCGCCGCCCCCGCCAGCCGCTGCGCGGCCGACATCCG
This sequence comes from Hyphomicrobiales bacterium, assembly GCA_027489275.1. Taxonomy (GTDB): domain Bacteria; phylum Pseudomonadota; class Alphaproteobacteria; order Rhizobiales; family Beijerinckiaceae; genus Alsobacter. The sequence goes on along the minus strand of JAIYAB010000154.1, from coordinate 1,581 downwards.
CAGCAGCGACGCCGTCGGCGACGCGGCCTGCGCATGGTGGGCGTGATGGGCAAGGGCCATGGCGAACCTCGGACCGGCGAAACCGCCGTCATGGCCGCTGTTATAACGTAACACTCGCGACGCGCAAGCCGAACGTTACAACATTACACAGTGAAGTGCGGCGGCCGGTCAGAAGGGGTGGTACTGGTAGAGCCAGGTTTCGCTCAGCACCGTCTCCTGCGAGCGCAGGAAGAGCCGCATCTCCACCGGATCCGTCCCGTCGACCGTCAGGTCGAACTGGGCGCGCCAGTGGCCGGGCACGTCGTTCGGCACGGCTTCGGCGTAGATGTAGGAGAAACTTCCGCGGGAGGCCCACAGCACAGGCTCCGGCTTCACGCCGAAGGGCAGCCTCGCCAGGATGTCGCCCTTGAACTCGACCATGAACTTGCGCACGCCCTTGGGGCGCGGCTGGCCTGGCTGGCCGCCATTGCCGAACCGCGTGGCCACGCAGCGGGCGAGATTGCCCGGGAACGCCTCGTCCGCCATCCAGTGCAGGCGGTATCTGAGATCGATCGACTGTCCCGCCGCGGTCGGCTCGGCCGGCACCCACATCGCCACGATGTTGTCGTGAATCTCGTCGTCGGTCGGGATTTCGGTGAGCTGGATCGCGCCGCGACCCCACTTGCCCACGGGCTCGACCCACGCCGTTGGGCGCAGATGGTAGCGCACCCCGTCCTGGTAGTTGTTGAAGTCGCGGTCACGCTGGCACAGGCCGAAGCCGCGCGGATCGTTGTCGACGAAGCTCGACACCATCGTCCGCGGCGGGTTGTTCAGCGGCCGCCAGATCCGCTCGCCGGACCCGGTCCACACGGCGAGGCCGTCGGAATCGTGGATCTCCGGCCGCCAGTCGACGGCTGTGGTCTTCACCGTCTCGGAGTACCAGTACATGGACGTCAGCGGCGCGATGCCGAGCCGCTCGACCGGCCTGCGCAGGAACACCGCGGCCTCGATGTCCATCACGACGCCGGTCGTGCGTCGCATGGCGAACCGGTACGCGCCGGTCAGGCTCGGCCCGTCGAGGAGCGCGTTCACGATCAGCGGCTCGTCTTCCCGCGCCGCCTTCTCCATCCAGAACTCGACGAAGTCGGGAAACTCCTCGGGGTTGGCCGTGCCGGGCGCCAGCGCGATGCCGCGGGCCGAGAGCCCGACCTGGCCGAGCTCGCCGACGGCGCGGAAATAGGACGCGCCGAGGAACGTCGCCCACGGCTCCAGCTTCTTCCAGCCGAGGTTGTTGCGCGTCTCGTGCACCCAGAAGCCGGCGAAGGCCGAAGGCTCCTCCGGCAGCTTGCGCGCGACGTGGTCCGGCCCGCCCATGAACAGCGACGGGTTGTAATGAACCTCGCGCGATACGCCGGCCTCGACCGCGTGCATGCGCACCGTCTTGGGGAAATACATGCCGACATGCTGGAAGCTGACCGGGAACACGCTCCCGCTCTCGCTCCACAGGGCCGATTCGAGCTTGTAGCGGAGCTTGCCGTGCGCGTCGTAGTCGATCTTCTGAACGATCGAGGGGTCGGGCCGCGGCGGCGCGATGTAGCTCTT
>JAIYAB010000002.1 GCA_027489275.1 Hyphomicrobiales bacterium | reverse complement strand
TCGAGAGGCTCGAGCACGCCCTCTGCGCCATAGCCCCAGACGAAGCGGGCCGTCATGTGGACGATATCGGGCGGGTTGCCCGCGGCGAAGCGCGTGGTCAGCATTCGGTGGTGATCGTTCGATGGCGCGTTCGTCAAATTGATCTTCACGCCGGGATTCTGCTTCTCGAACTCGGCCGTGAGCGCCTGCCACCAGGGCCCGAAGCTCTCCTGCAACTGGTAGGTGGGGAAATCGAGCGTGGTCGTCTGGGCAGCGGCTGGAGCAGCCACCAGCATCAGACAGGCAGCGGACAGGTTTCGCAGGATTTTCATAGCCGCCTCTCTTCCGAAGATCGTCAACGGCCTTCATGAACAGCACCTCGGCAACGCTTGTGTGACGGTTGCGGGCAGGGGGGCATCCTGCCGATCGCCGCCGTGATCGCCGATGCCCGGCTGAACCCGGCGACCGAGCTGTCGCTGGGCCACGACACCCATGGGAAGAACCCGGTGACGACCCCGGCGGCGCTGACGACGATCGGGATCATCGAGCGCGACGGTCTGACCTAGCGCGTCGATTGAAGGGAAGCGCCGTTCACGTGTGGCCCGGATGCGCGAGGACAACCCGCTCGTCGACTGACCCGCGTCAAGGGCCTGCAGCTGTCGACCGCGCTCGATCCCGAACGCGTCAACGAAGCGAGACTTCTGGATGACCACGCCCGGAATTGGTGCGGACTGCCACGAGGTTGACGAAGACGCTGGAGCGGCCGGGGCGGGACCAACGTCTCACAAGCGGTAATTGAGATGCCAACTTAAACACAGAGCCTTACATACATGAATTGACTCCGCGGACCCTTCCTGCACTATCGCGTCCGTCCGCCGGAGCACTTTCATGAACGTGCAGCCTTCTTCTCTGACCAGACCACCGCTGCCGGAAGCGCTGACGGCAGCCTTGAGCGCCCGGTTCGGCGATCGATTTTCCCGGCGCCCGGCCGATCTCGAGGCCCACGGGCGGGGCGAATCCTATCATTCCGCCCAGCCGCCCCAGGCGGTCTGTCGCGTCGCCAGCACGGACGAAGTCGCCGCAATCGTGACGCTGTGCGCGGCCCACCGCGTGCCGGTCATCCCGTTCGGGGCCGGCACTTCGCTCGAAGGTCATGTCACTGCGCCCTATGGCGGCGTTTGCATCGATCTCGGAGGGATGAACCGTATCGTGGCGGTTCGGGCCGGCGACCTCGATGTGACGGTCGAGGCCGGTGTCACGCGCCAGCAGCTCAACTCGCATCTGCGTGACCAGGGGCTGTTCTTCCCGGTCGACCCCGGTGCGGAATGCACGCTTGGCGGCATGGCGGCGACACGGGCCTCGGGCACCAACGCGGTGCGCTATGGCACGATGCGTGAGAACGTGATTTCGCTGACCGCAGTGATGGCGGACGGCACGATCGTGCGCAGCGGCGGGCGGGCGCGCAAATCCTCGGCGGGCTATGATCTGACCCGTCTGCTCGTCGGGTCCGAGGGGACGCTCGGCATCATCACCGAACTGACCTTGCGGCTTTACGGCATTCCCGAGGCGGTTTCGGCCGCGACCTGCACCTTTCCCGATATCGCCTCCGCGGTTGGGTCGGTCATTATGGCGATCCAGTGCGGCATTCCCGTCGCGCGTGCCGAACTTCTCGATGCCCGCACGATCCAGGCCGTGAACCGCCATTTCAAGGCGACGTTCGCAGAGCTGCCGACCCTGTTCTTCGAATTCCATGGCACGCCGGCGGGCGTCGAAGAGCAGGCGCGCCAGGTCCAGGACATCGTCTCGGCTTCGGGTAGCGGCGATTTTCACTGGGCGAGCGGGCAGGAGGAGGCGAACCGGCTCTGGCATATCCGGCACAACGTCCATTACGCCGTGCAGGGTATGCGGCCGGGCGCGCAGGTCTGGAGCACTGATGTCTGCGTGCCGCTGTCTCAACTCACAGACCTCGTCCGCATCACGCAGGACGACGTAATGGCGGCGAGCTTCTTCATCTCGACAGTTGGTCATGTCGGAGATGGCAATTTCCATCTCGGCCTGATCGTCGATCCTAAGAATCCCGACGAACTCGCCGAGGCGGCCGCAATCAACGACAGGTTGGTCAAACGCGCGATCGCGCTCGACGGCACCGCCACCGGCGAACACGGCGTCGGGGTGGGCAAACGCAAGTTCATGGAGCTCGAGCATGGAGCGGGTGTGGCGGTGATGCGCGCGCTCAAGCAGGCGCTCGATCCACTCGGAATTCTCAATCCCGGAAAGGTGCTGCCGGACGCGTGATTGTCGAATGCCGAACCAAAAGCCCGAAAACGGGTCGCTCATAATCAATAATTGGGAGGAAACGATGTTCAAGACCAACTGTAACCGCAGGGCGATGCTCGCCGGCCTGGCTCTCGCTGCCTGTTCAGTTCCGCTGACCGGGGCCGCCGCCCAGAGCTGGCCGTCGCGGCCGATCACGATGATCGTGCCCTGGGGCGCGGGCGGCGGTACCGACGCGACCGCGCGCATGATCGCCTCGCTACTGGAGAAACAACTCGGCAAGCCGGTGCCGGTCGTCAACCGGACCGGCGGTTCGGGCGCGGTCGGCCACCAGGCGATCGCCTCTGCCGATCCGGACGGATACACCATCGGCATCGCGACGCTCGAGATCGGCACGATGCATCACCAGGGGCTGACGACTCTCACGCACGAGGCGTATGCCCCGATCGGTCTCTACAATTCCGATCCGGCGGCGCTGTTCGTGCGGGCGGATGCTCCCTACAAGACGGTCAAGGACCTGCTGGAGGCGCTCTCCAAGGCCCCCGACCGCCGGTTCAAGGCCTCGGGCAGTGCCCAGGGCGGCGTCAATCATCTGGCGCTGGCGGGCATGCTGAAGGCGGCAGGCATTCCGGTCGCGCGCGTTGCCTGGGTGCCCAGCGAAGGCGCCGCTCCGGGCCTGCAGGATCTCGCCGCCGACGGCGTCCAGATCGCCACCGCCTCGCTGCCGGAGGCTGCGGCCCTGATGGCCGCCGGTCGCATCCGCCCCCTCGCCATCTTCGCGCCCAAGCGCGACGAGGCGCAGAAGGACGTCCCGACCTTCAAGGAGGCGAGCGGCTTCGACTGGTCGATCGGCTCCTGGCGCGGCGTCGTCGCGCCCAAGGGCACGCCGCCCGAAATCGTCGCGAAGCTGCAGGACGAGATCGGCAAGGCGGTCGTCACGGCCCAATATCTCGAGTTCATGAAGACCAAGGGCTACGCCACGGGCTGGACAGCGGGCGACGGCTTCCGTGCCTTCATGATCGACAGCGACAAGGGACTCGGTGCGACGCTGGCCGAGCTCGGCCTCAAGAAGTAGCCGCCGCGCGAACGCGAAACCAGCCTGGCATCCCGGCCGCTTGCAGTCGGGATGCCATCCATCCGCGCGCGGCGGCTGCCGGCAACTGGAATGGCATCATGAAAATCCACGAGACCCTTCTGGGCCTGCTCTTCGCGTGCATCGGCGGCGCAGTGCTTGCCACCGTCTCGGCCTACCCCAGCATGGCCGGACAGAATATCGGCCCCGCGCTTTTTCCGGGTGCCGCAGCGACTCTTCTCATCGTCTTCGGCCTCATGCTGGCCTTTGGCAGGCAGGCGCGGCAGTCCGGTCGACGGCTCGTCGCGCTCGGCGACTGGAGCGGGTCTCCCCGCCACATGCTGGCCGGGCTGAGCGTCGTCATGGGCTGCGCCGTCTATGCCCTGTTCTCGACCTGGCTCGGCTTTCTCGTTCTGGCGCCCGTGGCGCTTCTGGTATGGCATCTGGCATTTGGCGTCAGCCTGAAGACGTCGATCGTATCCGCTTTGCTGGCGACGCTCGGCTTCTGGGCGGTCTTCTACAAGGGCCTGGGCGTGCCGCTGCCCTGGGGCCTGCTCAAGAACTTTGCTTTCTGAGAGGACGCCGATGGACGCGCTCGCTCAAGGCTTTGCCATGGTGTTCAGCATCGAGACGCTGCTGATCATCATGGCGTCATCGCTGTTTGGCCTCTTCGTCGGCGCCGTGCCGGGTCTGTCGGCGACCATGGCGCTGGCGCTGCTCGTGCCCATGACCTTCTTCATGGACCCGATTCCGGCCCTTGCTGCGATGGTTTCCTGTTCGGCGATGGCGATCTTCGCGGGCGACATTCCCGGGTGCCTGCTGCGGATGCCGGGCACGGCGGCGTCCGCGGCCTATACGGACGAAGCCTATGCGATGGCACGCAAGGGCCAGGCTGACATCGCGCTCGGCTCCGGGCTCGTATTCTCGGCGATCGGCGGGTTGTTCGGGACGGCCGTCCTGATCGTCGCGGCACCGCTCTTCGCCGAGTTCGCGCTCAACTTTACCTCTTTCGAGTTCTTCTGGCTGATCCTGCTCGGTATCACCTGTGCCATCGTGATCTCCTCGACCACGCCGCTCAAGGGCGCGATCATGCTGATCCTGGGCTTTCTGGTCGCCTCGGTGGGCATGAACAATCCCGCCGCGTTCCCGCGCTTCACCGCCGGCAGCACAGATCTTCTCGGCGGCATCGGCTTCCTGCCGATGCTGATCGGCATGTTTGCAGTCTCGGAGGTCATCCGCAGCGCGCTCGACCGGTCGCCTCGGGCCACGATTATCGATCAGCCGATCCACAACGTCTTCAAAGGCATGTGGCAACTGACAGTAAAATATCCCAAGCAGATCCTGCGCGGCTCGGTGCTGGGCACCGTCGTCGGCGCGTTACCGGGTGCCGGATCCGACATCGCCTCCTGGATGAGCTATGCGCTGTCCAAGAAGCTGTCGAAGGAGCCCGAAAAGTTCGGCACGGGCCATGTCGAAGGGATCATCGAGTCGGGCGCTGCCAACAACTCGGCGCTGGCCGGGGCCTGGATTCCCGCACTCGTGTTCGGCATTCCGGGCGACACGCTGACGGCGATCGTGATCGGCGTGCTCTACATGAAAAACCTCAATCCGGGCCCGTCGCTGTTCACCACCAACCCGGAGAACATGTACGCGATCTACATCCTGTTCATCTTCGCGAACCTGATCATGATCCCCCTGGGCTGGGCCACGATCAAGGTGGCCAAGAGGCTGCTCGGTGTGCGCCGGGAGATTCTGCTGCCGCTGATCCTGATGGCCTGCATCGTCGGAACGTTCGGCATGAACAATTCTCCCTTCGATGTCTGGATCATGCTGGCGGCCGGCGTCACCGCCTATATTCTCGAAGAGAACTGCTTCCCGGTCGCTCCTGCGATTCTCGGTGTCGTGCTCGGTCCCATGTTGGAAGAGAATTTCGTGAAGTCGATGATCAAGTCTGATGGTGAGGTCCTGGCATTCTTCAGCCGCCCGGTCGCAGGCGTGCTCGGCGTCCTGACACTCGTCGTCTGGCTCTATCCGCTGCTGCGGCATGGATTCAGGCGTAGTCCCGGCCGTGCAACTCCCGTCGGAGAAGCGCTCTGATGCGCGATGGGATGCGGCTGGAGGCGCCGAGGTCACTGACGGAAATGGTCGCGGCGCGTCTGGAACAGGCGATCGTCGACGGAGAATTCCGCCTGGGCGAAGCGATCTCGGAAGAGATGTTGGCGAAGAGCTTCGGGGTCAGCCGAACGCCGGTGCGCGACGCGCTAACCGCGCTGCAGCGGGCCGGGCTTGTCGTCATCCTGCCCAAGCGCGGCAGCTTCGTCTTTCGCCCGACTACCGAGGACGCGGCGGCGCTGTGCGAATACCGCCTCGTGTTGGAGCGCGAGGGTCTGCGGCTCTCGCATCAGTTGGCGCCGGCGCAGGCGCTGGCGGCGATGAACGGCGCCATCGCGGAGATGGAGCAGAGCCTGCTGGCGGACGCGGTCGCCTATGGCCGGGCTGATACGCGCTTCCACCAGACCTCCCTCGACTATTGCGGCAATCCCTATCTGAGTGAGGGCTACAGGCTGGCGTCCGGCAAGGTCTCGGCCCTGCGCACGCATCTGACGGCCCATGTCGATGAGCGCCGCGTCATCTCGCTGGGCGAGCACCGCCGGATGGCCGAACTCTTTGCACAAGGGAAACTCGACACGCTGTTTGACCTGCTCGCCGAGCACATCGCGCGCACGCGGCAGGTGTATGAGGAAATCCTGTCGGCGCCCGGCCCGGCTCCACGACGGATCACCCTGACATAGAACCGGAGCACATCCCCATGTCGCAATCACAGAAGCTGCGTGGCCTGCTCAAAAGCGGCATCGTCGCAGCGCCTGGAGCGCCGGACGCCCTTGCTGCGCGGCTCGTCCAGGCGGCGGGCTTCCCGGCGCTCTATATGACCGGCTTCGGCGCGACGGCCAGCCGGCTCGGACGCCCAGACATTGGCCTGCTGACCCAGACTGAGATGACGACCCATGCCCGCGACATGGCACGCGCCGTCTCGATACCGATCATTGCCGACGCCGATACCGGATATGGCGGCCCTGCGAATATCGAACGCACCATGGTGGAGTATGCCCAGGCCGGGGTGGCGGCGGTCCATTTCGAGGATCAGGTCTCGCCCAAGCGCTGCGGCCAGCTAGCGGGCGTCAAGGTGATCCCCGCTGAAGCGGCGGTCCGGCGTCTGCGCTGCGCGCTGGGCGCGCGACCGGCCGACGGCATCCTGGTCATAGGGCGCACCGACGCACTCGCGGCGGAGGGCATCGACGAAGCGATCCGGCGTGCCAATCTCTACGGCGAGGCGGGCGCCGATCTCGTCTTCGTCGACGGGATCAAGACGATCGCCGAGGTCGAAGCCGTTGCACGCGGCGTCAGCGGCCCAAAGGTCGTCAGCATCGTCGATGGCAATGAGACAGTCGCTCTAACCACGGCAGAGCTCGAGGCAATGGGGTTTTCTGTCGCGCTCTATGCGGTGACCGCCCTATTCGCCGCGGCACAGGCCATGCGAGACGCGCTCGGCATCCTTAAACGGGACGGCACACCGCGTGCGGCGGCCGCCGGAGCGATGAGCTATGCCGAATTCACCGACTTGGTCGATCTACCCCATTTCCAGCGGCTCGACCGCGATTTCGGTTGATCGGCCCCAGCGGGCTCCGTAACCGCCGGAAACGAACTCAGCGCTGGATAGAAACTGGGGGCAACGTCAGACGCTCGCTATTTTTGATTGAGATCAATAACGAAGCTAACTGACCGTTAAGCGATATCGTGGTTAGATTGAGGCTCACAAACAACCTCAATTTGTAGGCATTTCCATGCTGAACCAGAGCGATTTACAGAAGCGCTTGCATTTCATGCAGCTGGATGCCAGTGC
>JAIYAB010000113.1 GCA_027489275.1 Hyphomicrobiales bacterium | reverse complement strand
TACGCCGGAGCGCCCGTGCCGAAGGCGTGAGCGCCGCGCGACACGGCCGCGCGGCCCGCCCGCGCGGCCGCCTTCACGACAGACATCCGAGGGAGAACCCCCATGCGCATCGCCGCCGTCCGGGTCACGCCCATCGCCTTTCGCGACCCGCCGCTCCTCAACGTGTGGGGCGTGCACGAGCCGTGGGCGCTGCGCTCGGTCATCGAGGTGGAGCTCGACGACGGCAAGGTCGGCCTCGGCGAGAGCTATGGTGACCTCGAGACGCTGGGCAACCTCGACCGCATCAAGGGCGCGCTCGTCGGCCTGTCGCCCTTCGATCTGAACGGCCTCATGAAGTCCGTCTACGCCGTGGTCGGCGGCGAGCCGGACACGGGCTCGACTTTCCCGCCCAAGGGCGACAAGGCCCGGGCCACCGCGGTCGCGGCCTTCGAGGTGGCGTTCCTCGACCTCCAGGGACAGATCCTCGGCCTGCCGCTGCACGAGTTGCTCGGCGGCGCCGTGCGCGACCGCGTGCCCTACTCGGCCTACCTCTTCTACAAGTTCGAGAAGCACAAGGAGGACCCCGGCTATCCGGCCGACGACTGGGGCGAGGTGCTGACGCACGAGCAGATGGTCGGCGAGGCACGCCGCATGGTCGAGGAGTACGGCTTCGGCTCGATCAAGCTGAAGGGCGGCGTCTTCGAGCCGGACTTCGAGATCGAGACGCTGCGCGCGCTGCGCCGCGCCTTCCCGACGGCGCCGCTGCGAATCGATCCCAATGGCGGCTGGAGCGTCGAGACGACCCGGCGCGTGATGCCCCAGCTCGCCGCCGACGGCCTGCTCGAATATCTGGAGGATCCCACGGGCACCCTCGAGGAGATGGGCGAGGTGGCGAAGTTCGCCACGATGCCGCTCGCCACCAACATGGTGACCATCGCCTTCGGCCACATCCCGCGCACGGTCGAGCTGAACGCTGTGCAGGTCATCCTGTCCGACCACCACTACTGGGGCGGCCTGCGCGCGACGCAGCACCTTGCCATGATCGGGCGCACCTTCGGCATCGGCATCTCGATGCATTCCAACTCGCACATGGGCATCAGCCTTGCGGCGATGACCCATGTCGGGGCCACCATCCCCAACCTCGTCTACGCCTGCGACACGCACTATCCGTGGCAGGAGGACGAGGTGACCGCCGGCGGCAAGCTGCCGATCAAGGGCGGGTGCGTGGAGCTGCCGCAAGGCCCCGGCCTCGGCGTCACCCTCGACCGTGACGCGCTGGCGAGGCTTCACCGCAACTATCTGGACTGTGGCATCCGCGTGCGCGACGACGTCAAGGAAATGCGCAAGTACGACCCGTCCTGGAACCCGAAGAAGCCGCGTTTCTGAACCGTTCGTCCGCTGCGAGGAAACAGACCATGGCCATCCACCCGCAGGCCCGCGCCGTCATGGCCATGATTGCCGCGTGGCAGCAGGAACAGGGCGTACCGCCGCGCACACAGCAGAGCCTCGCCCTGTCGCGCGAGCTGATGCTGCGCATGGCGCCGCTGCGCCGGCGCGGACCGGTGCAGGAGATGGTCTCGGTCGAAGACGTGCAGCTGCCTGCGCGCAGCGGCCCGCGCCGCGCCCGCGTCTACCGGCCGGCGGCGCAGCCGGGACGGTTCACCCTCGTCTATGTCCATGGAGGCGGCTACGTCGTCGGCGGTATCGACGAATCGGACGCGGAGTGCCGGCGCTTCGCCGCGTCGCTGGGGTGCGATGTGGTGTCGGTCAGCTACCGGCTCGCGCCGGAGCATCCCTGGCCGGCCGGTGTGGACGACGGCGAGGATGCGCTGCGCGCCGTCGCGGAGGGGGCGATACCGGGGCTCGGCGGCCCGCTGGCGCTCGCCGGCGTCAGCGCCGGCGCGGGCCTCGCCGCCGCGATGACACGCCGGCTGCTGGCGGAAGGGCCTTTTCCGGTGCGCCTGCTCGTCCTCATGAGCCCCTGGCTCGACATGACGATGACCCTTCCGGCGACGCGCATCTATGCCACCGGGCACCAGCTCGAACGCGAATCGCTCGTAGGCTTCTGCCGCGCCTACATCCCGGACGGGGTTCCGGACGACCATCCGGAGCTGTCTCCGGCCCAGAGCCCGGTACCGGCGGGCTGGCCCGAGACGGTGCTGTTCGCAGCCGAACGCGACCCGCTGGCGGACGATGCGGCGCTCTTCGCCCGACGGCTCTCGGAGGCGGGCATTGCCCATCATGTCCGCTTCGTCCCGGGCATGCTGCACGGCTTCCATGGCTGGTGGGACCACTTGCCGGCCATCGAAGCCGACATCGGCTGGCTCGATGACGTCGTGTCGGAGCGGATGCGCGCGGCTGCCTCCTGACCGCCCGATCAGCGCGGCCTCGGTCCCTTGGGGCGGCCCGGCAGGAGCCGCAGTTCGCCGCGGCGCAGGCCGGGGTGCGTATACCAGGCCATGATCAGGTGCCGCATCTCGCGGGCGATGGCGTCCTGCCCTTCCCGCTCGATGGCGTCGACGCCCATCAGCAGGAGCCCCAGCATGTATTTCCGGTCGTCGGGAACCGGCCCCCGCGGGCCGAGCCCGCCGTGCGCGACGTCTTGGTTCATGATCGTCTCCAGTTCGGTCAATGGCTGGAGTATTGCGATGCGTTCAAGCCTTCACAGCGTTGCTTCCGCCATGGCGCGCGCGACGCGGAGGCCCCGCCCCGGCGAATCCGCCGGTACACAGGTCTGCGGGAATCGCCACACTACTCCCATCGAATTCAAGTCGTCGGGAGACACGTCATGATCTTCAATGTCTATGCCAGCGATCTCATCCGCAATCAGGCCCTCGCCGATCAGATGTTCCGCATGCGAGCCCGCGTTTTCAAGGATCGCCTGCGCTGGGATGTAAATGTCGAGAATGGTATCGAGCGCGATCAGTACGACGACATGGACCCTCTGTACGTCATGTCGATCGACGATCGCAGCGGACGTTTGCGTGGCGCCGTGCGCATCCTGCCGACCACCGGCCGGCACATGATGTGCGATATCTTCAACGACTTCTTCGACGATCCGGTGCTCGTCCAGAGCCCCCAGATCTGGGAATGCACCCGCTTCGCCATCCATCCGGATTTCGAGGCGACGTTGACGCCGACGGGGCTCAACGTGGCGACGTCCGAACTGCTTCTCGGCGTCTGCGAGGCGGCGCTGGCCTCGGGCGTCACCCAGATCCTGGGCGTGTCCGAGGTTCCGATGCTGCGCATCTACCGCCGGTCGGGCTGGGCGCCCGAGATCGTCGGCCGGTCGGCGCGGCCGGGCGCCGTGGCCATTTTCGCCGGCCTCTGGGACGTCACCCGTGAGGCGAGCCAGACGATCCGGGCGCGCGCCGCGATCTCAGCCGCCGTCCCCGCAGCTACAGCCATGGCGGCGTGACGATGTCGGCCGCTCCCGATCATCGCCATGCGTCGCGTCCGTGCCTCCTGACGGACGTTATCTCGGCCGACGCGCCCAGCCCGGACCTGTTCTGGCGCGTCGCCACGGTAAGCCTCGGCCGCTCCGGCCGGCGACCATCGCCCCGGCTCGTCCGGACCGTCGGTGAAGGAGCCTGGCTCGACGCGACGAGCGAGCTGCTGCAGCTCGCCTTGCCAGAAACCGGCTACATGGCCGGGCGTCTGCCCAACGGGTCGGCCCATGTGCGGCTGATGGTCGTTCGCGCGGTCAGGTCGGTGAGGCCCATCGACACGTTCCGCGAGGACGGTGAAGTCGCGCTGGCCCTGCTCGAAGCCCTCGTCCACGCCTGCGATGCACCCGAGGCGTCAATTCTGAACTGAAGCGCGCAGGCGGTCTTGACGTTCGGGTCCGATTGCTTCAACGTCCCTTCATATTCACCAAAAAGAATTTGTAAGGGACGTGCATCATGAACGGGTCCCCGAACCTCGATCTTCTCGATCGCATCGATCGCGCGAAAAGCGTCACGCATCTGAGGATGGCGCTTGTCGATTTCCTTCCGATGCTCGACATCCAGCACGCCGCCTATTGCGGCGTGCCGCCTCTCGAGGAGAACGACACGCGCGAGTGGATCGTTCTGGTCACCTATCCTGACGCCTGGGTTCGCCACTATACCCAGGAGGACTATTTCAGGATCGATCCCGTCGTGCAGACGGCCATGCGCCAGTTCATGCCGATCGACTGGCATGACCTCACCGTGGCCGACCCGGTCAGCAAGAAGATTTTTTCCGAGGCCGCGTCGTTCGGGATCGGCCGACAGGGACTGGCCTTCCCGATCCGGGGGCCGCGGGGCGATTTCGCCCTCTTCAACGTGACATCCGACTGCGACGATCCCGCCTGGGAGGCGTTGAAGGAACGCCGTACCGGCGACTGGATGACGCTCGGCCACTACATCCACCGCCGCCTTCTCGACATCGCCGGCCCCAAGATGACCGGCGGCGTCGCCCGCCTCTCGCCGCGCGAGACGGAGACGCTGCAACTCACCGCCAGCGGGCTGACGTCGGACATCGTGGCGGAACGGATGGGGATTTCCGAGCGCGTCGTGCGCGCCCACCTCCAGACCTGCCGCTACAAGCTGAACGCCCTCAACACCACGCACGCCGTGGCGCGCGCCGTGAAGCTCGGCCTCATCCCCAGCGAGTGAAGGCCGAAGGGCGTCCTGCGCCCTTTGGGACGGCCGCTGCGCGGCCTTCGCAGGATGAGGAGATGGAGGGGGTTAAAGGCCTGATTGAGTTCTACAATCGCCCTCATCCTGAGGAGCGGGCGGAGCCCGCGTCTCGAAGGACGCACCATCGTGCAACCGCACACCCCCGCGCCGGCACTCTCCTGCGCCCTTTGGGACCGCCGCTGCGCGGCCTTCGCAGGATGAGGGGCATTGTGGGTTTGGACGGTCCGAGCCCACCCGGGCGCTCGACTGCGCCTCGCCGTCGAAAACCGCCTGACGGCCGGCTTCTACAATCGTCCTCATCCTGAGGAGCGGGCGGAGCCCGCGTCTCGAAGGACGCAGCATGTTGCCGCGCGGTCGTTCGGCAGTCCCCCGGCCCAAGGCCCGGCTAGCCCGCGAGTCGCTCGCCGAACCGTGCAACCGGCGCGCCGGGCACATCGACTTCGAAGCGGATCAGCGTGCCGGCCTCCTTGGGGCCGAGGCGGTCCGAGGTGAGCGAGGTCACGTAGAGCGTGCGCAGGTCCGGTCCGCCGAAGCAGGGCATCGTCGGCGCGGCGACGGGCAGGACCACCTTGCGGTCGATTCGTCCATCCGGCGCGATCCGGTTGAGCACGCCGGCGGAGACCCCCGCCGACCAGTAGAACCCCTCGGCGTCGCAGGCCGCGCCGTCGGGCCTGCCCTCGGCCTCTTCCATCACGCGAAGCCGACGCTTGTTGGCGATCCCGCCGTCCTTCACGTCGTAGTCGTAGGCGTCGATGAAGCGCTGGCGGCTGTCGGAGTGGAACATGGTCCGGCCGTCCGGCGACCAGGCGAGCCCGTTGGAGACGATGAGTTCGCCGACCATGCGGTCGCAGCGGCCGGTCGTGTCGATGCGGTAGAGAGAGGCGATGGCCTCCTTCTCCGGCCGGTCGTCCATGCTGCCGACCCAGAAGCGCCCGTCGGGACCGACCTTGCCGTCGTTCATGCGGTTCTGCGGCAAGTCGGGCTCGGGCCGGCAGAGCAGGGTGAGCGACTCGGTCCGCGGATCGAACCAGTAGACGCCGTCACGCAGCGCCACGACGAGCCGGCCTTCGGTCGCGAGGCCGAAACTGCCGATGGCGCTCGGCATCGAAAAGCGCCTGATCGCGCCGGTCGCCGCATCGAGGCGGTATAGCGCCGGTGCCGGGATGTCGACGAACCACAGCGCGTTTTCCTGCGCCGACCAGGTCGGCCCCTCGCCGCAGCCCAGCGGAATGTCGGTGAGCCGGGTGATGGCGGGGGTATCGATGCGCATGGCGGTCTCCCTGGCGCCGGGCTCGCGCCCGGTTTGACTCGTTTGAGATTTGATATATCAAGTTTCTCCGTCATCGCAACGCGTCGGGGGACGTGCGGGACGACGGCGGAGCCGGGCGCATCATTCCACGAACCGCACGCCGGTTCATCGTCGGGATGATGCCCCGGGGCGCTTTCCCGGAGCATGGCCAGCAGGGCCGCTCCGGAGCCCGCCGTCACGCATGGCCCCCGCAGGCAGGACAGGGACCTTGCGCGCGCGCCTCGAACCCGTCGATCCGGTCTTTCTCAAAGGCCTGCGCGAGCACGTCCACGAGACGCTGCGGCGTGCGATCATCGCCGGGGACATCCCCTCGGGAACCGTGCTCAACGAGCGACAGGTGGCGCTGGAACTCGGGGTCAGCACGACGCCCCTGAAGGAGGCGCTGCGCCGGCTCGAGGGCGAGGGTCTCGTCGTCACCGAGCCGCGCCGCGGCGTCCGCGTCACCTTCGATGCCGAGCAGGCGCACGAGATGGCGCTCGCCCGAGCCGCGCTGGAAGGCATGATCGCCCGCACCGCGGCCGACCGGATCGACGACGACGGCGTGGCGCGCCTGCGCGCCTTCGTCGCCCAGATGGCGGCGGCCACCGAGAGCGGCGACACTGAGCGCCTCGTCCTTCTCAACGAGAGCTTCCACGACGCTATTCACGCCATCTCGCGCTGCCGCTACCTGCAGCGGATGCTGGTTGGCCAGCGCATCTACGTCCACACCGCCCGCATCCTGATCCTCAGCGATGCCGACGAGCGGGCCCGCGCGCTCGCCGAACACACCGCCGTCTGCGAGGCGCTCGCGCGCCGCGATGCGGATGCCGCCGAGCGGGCGATGCGCGAGCACGTCGTCCGCTCCGCCCACGAACACGTCAGAACAGCCTTCGAACGCCGCAAGGAGCCCCAGCCATGACCCACACCTCGATCCGCGCCGCGCTCGGCGGCATCTCCGGCGTCCACGTCACCCCCTACGGCGTCGACGGCGCCATCAACAGGGCCCTGATGGGCCGCATCGTCGACCGCATCGCGGTGGCCGGGATCCACAACATCGTCTCGGCGGGCAACACCGGCGAATATTACGCGCTGACGCCCGACGAGGTGCGCGTCGTCCACGACGTCGCCATCGAGGCCAATGCCGGCCGCGCGAAGCTGACCGCGGCCGTCGGCCGCTCCCTGAAGGAGGCGGTCGAGCTCGGCCGCAGGGCGAAGTCGCAGGGGGCGGACGCCATCATGGCCCACCAGCCGATGGACCCGTTCGCCGCGCCGCAGTCGCAGGCGGCCTATTTCCGGACCATCGCCGACGAGGTCGACCTGCCGCTCGTCGCCTATGTCCGCTCGGACGCGATGAGCCTGAAGGACCTGCTCGGCATCGCCAA
Source organism: Hyphomicrobiales bacterium (assembly GCA_027489275.1). GTDB lineage: Bacteria > Pseudomonadota > Alphaproteobacteria > Rhizobiales > Beijerinckiaceae > Alsobacter. The sequence goes on along the minus strand of JAIYAB010000113.1, from coordinate 8,146 downwards.
CCATCCCAACGTCGCCGGCGTGAAGTTCGCCACTACCAACCTGATGATGCTGGCCGAGGCCGTGCGGTCCTCCGGCCCCTCGACCGCGCTGTGGGTGTGCGGCCTCGCCGAGGGCTGGGCGGCGCCGTTCTACGCGGTCGGCGCGCGCGGCTTCACCTCCGGGCTCGTCAATGTCGATCCCGCCCGCTCGCTCGCCATCCACGCGGCGCTGGAGTCGGGCTATCTCGACCGCGTGCGCGACCTCGTCTCCACCATTGCCCGCTTCGAGACCATGCGCACCCGCTTCGGCAACGGCGCCAACGTCACGGTGGTGAAGGAAGCGCTGTCGCAGATCGGCTTCCCGGTCGGTCCGGTGCGCCTGCCCGGCCTGCCGGCGCTCGACGAGGAGGACCGCGCCGTCCTGGGCGACGTGTTGCGGAGCTGGGGCCTGCTCCCCTCCCGCGCCGCCGCGGAGTAAGCTGACGCCCGCGAACGCCCCGCGTGCCGCCCATGCCAACCAGAAACGACCGGAAACGCCCATCATGACCACCCGCAAGAAGACCCCGGAGTCCCTGCGCAGCCAGCGCTGGTTCGGCGCAAGCGACCTGCGCGCCTTCGGCCACCGCTCGCGCACGCTGCAGATGGGCTACCGCTACGAGGATTTCGTCGGCCGCCCCGTCATCGGCATCGTCAACACCTGGAGCGACATCAACCCCTGCCACACCCACCTACGCCAGCGCGCCGAGGAGGTGAAGCGAGGTGTCTGGCAGGCGGGCGGATTCCCCATCGAGCTTCCGGCGATGTCGCTGGCCGAGGTCATGGTGAAGCCGACCACCATGCTCTACCGCAACTTCCTCGCCATGGAGACGGAGGAGCTGCTGCGCTCTCACCCCATCGACGGCGCGGTGCTGCTCGGCGGCTGCGACAAGCCCACCCCCGGCCTGCTGATGGGCGCCATCAGCATGGACATCCCCGCCATCTTCATGCCCGCCGGCCCGCTCCTGCGCGGCAACTGGGGCGGCAAGGTGCTCGGCTCGGGCTCCGACGTCTGGAAGTACTGGGCGGAGAAGCAGGCCGGCCGCATCACCGAGAAGGACTGGCAGGAGATGGAATCGGGCATCGCCCGCTCCTTCGGCACCTGCATGACGATGGGCACGGCCTCCACCATGGCCGGCATCGTCGAGGCCATGGGCATGATGCTGCCCGGCGCGGGCTCGATCCCGGCGCCCGACAGCGGCCATTCCCGCATGGCGATGGACTGCGGCACGCGCATCGTCGACATGGTGTGGGAGGATCTTCGCCCGCGGCAGATTCTCACCCGCAACTCCTTCCACAACGCCATCGTGGCGCTGATGGCGATGGCCGGCTCGACCAACGGCATCATCCACGTGCTGGCCATGGCGCGCCGGGCCGGCATCGACCTGACGCTCGACGATTTCGAGGCGCTGTCGAACGAGGTCGGCGTCATCGCCAACCTGCGCCCGTCGGGCGAATGGCTGATGGAGGACTTCCACTACGCCGGCGGCTTCAAGGCGTTCTTCAAGACGCTCATGCCGCATCTGAAGCTCGACGAGCTGACCGTCACCGGCAAGACCATGCGCGAGAACCTCGAGGACGCGAAGGTCTGGAACGAGGACGTCATCCGCCCGCTCGACAATCCGATCGCGAAGGGCGGCGGCATCGCCGTGCTGCGCGGCAACCTCGCGCCCAAGGGCTGCATCATCAAGCCGACGGCCGCGGAGCCCCGCCTGCTGAAGCACACCGGCCCCGCCATCGTCTTCGACAGCTACGACGACATGTCCAAGGCCGTGAACGACGACACGCTCGACGTGACGCCGGACCATGTGATGGTGCTGCGCAACGCCGGCCCGGTGGGCGGCCCGGGCATGCCGGAATGGGGCATGCTGCCGATCCCCAAGGTGCTGCTGAAACAGGGCGTGCGCGACATGGTGCGCATCTCCGACGCGCGCATGAGCGGCACCAGCTATGGCGCCTGCATCCTGCACGTGGCGCCCGAGGCCTATGTCGGAGGCCCGCTCGCGGCCGTGCGCAACGGCGACATGATCACCGTCGATATCCCGGCGCGCACCATCCGCCTCGAGGTGTCCGACGAGGAGCTGGCCGCCCGCCTCGCCGCGTTCAAGCCGAAGGCGCGGCCCGAGCTGCGCGGTTACGTCAAGCTCCACGCCGCCCACGTGAAGCAGGCGGATGAAGGCTGCGACTACGACTTCCTTGAAGGCACCGATCCGCTGCCGGAGCCGGAGATCCACTGAGGCGCTTCGCTGTCGCGCCGGCGCGGGCGCTTCAGGTCCGGGCCGCTACAGGTCCAGGTCGAACACGAGGATCCCGTCGATCCCGCCCTCGGCGACGGCGACGAGCGCCGCGCCGGCCTCCTTGTGCCGCGGGTGCGGGAGGTACGCGTCGCGCGCCGCGGCGTTCGCGAAGTCCATGACGAAGCCGTGGGTGTAGCCGCGCCCCAGCCCCTCGGGGCTGGCGTTCGCGCCCATCCGGACGTCGAGGATGCCCTCCACGGCGCCCTTCAGCGCGGCGACCCCGGACAACGCGGCCTCGATGTCGGCGGTGGAGGCGGCGGCGCTCGGCCGCAGCAGGACGACGTGCCGGATCATGCCGCGGCCCTGCGCATGAGGGCCGGGACGTCGCGGGCGAGGAGATAGCGCGGCGTCGCGTCCTCCTCGGTCGCCGCCGCGGCGGGCAGCGGCGGGATGAACAGGTTGTCGGTCGCGTCGTCGTTGACGAGCGACACCTCGCCGGCGACCACGGTGCCGCCCTCGGCCCAGAAGGCGTGGGCGACGAAGGGGTCGAGCTGAAGGCTCTCGCCCGGCTCCAGCACCACGCGCCCGTGCGGCGGAACGCGGATCACGGCGACGTCCTTGATCGCCTCGACCGGCTCGTCCTTCGGCCGGCCCTGCGCGTCGACGGCCAGCAGCTCGACGACGAAGCGCCCGCCGCCGCGGTTGACGATGTCCTCGGTCTTGACCGCGTGATAGTGAAGCGGCGTCGCCTGCCCGTCCCGGGCCACCAGCACCTTCTCGCCGTAGAGCTTGCCGCTGGACCGGCCGACGAGCGCCGGCTCGCCCATGCGGATCGTGAACACGGTCAGCCCAAGCGAGGCGAATCGGCCCGGCTGGAACTCGGCGACCGCCCAGCCGAGGCCGCCGCCGGCCATCAGGCGCAGCGCGTCCGGCTGCGCCAGCGCCTCCTGCGGCGACCAGTGGGCGAAGGGCGGAAGCGTGAGGCCGTTGCTGCGGCAGGCCTCCCGTCCCGTGTCGATGATGCGGTCGATGTCGCTGCGGCGCATGGGGGCGTCTCTCTCCGGTCAGGCGGTCTGGATCAGGCGGTCTGGGTCAGGCGGATTCCAGCGCCCGACCAGTGTCGAGCGCGTTCGGCGGCGCGGCGGTCAGCGCCGGCAGGCCGCGGATGATATCCGCGCCTTTCTCCCCGATCATCACCGTCGGCGCATTGGTGTTGGAGGACACCAGCAGCGGCATGACCGAGCTGTCGCACACGCGCAAACCGTCCAGACCATGAACCTTGAGATCGGTTCCCACCACCGCGAGGCGGTCCGTGCCCATCTTGCACGTGCCGGCCGGGTGATGATCGGTCTTGCAGGTGCGGAAGGCGTAGCGGGCTAGCTCCGCTTCGCCGTCATGGCCCGGGCCGGGCTGCCGCTCGGCCAGGATGAAGGGCTCCAGCGCCGGCTGCCGCAGGATTTCGCGCGCCATGCGCAGCCCCGCCAGCCCGATCTCGCGGTCATAGGGGTCCGACCAGTAGTTGGGGTCGATGAGCGGCATAGCCGCCGGGTCGGCGCTCGCCAGCCGCACCGTGCCGCGCGAGCGCGGGCGCAGGAACGCCGTGTTCAGCGTGACGCCCGCGTTCTTCAGCTTTGCCACGCCGGCCTCGATGCCGGAGCCGAGCCCGAGGTGGAACTGGATGTCCGGCGAGCGCGCGGAGCGGTCGGCGTACCAGAACCCGCCGGTCTCGAAGAGCGTGGATGCGACCGGGCCCTTGCGGAACAGCAGGTACTGCAGCCCCGCCCAGGCGCTGCGGTGCGGCTTCGCGTAGCCGTCATAGGTGTGGTCGCCGGTGCACTCGCAGATCACGTAGAGATCGAGGTGGTCCTGCAGGTTGCCGCCCACGCCCGGCAGGTCGTGCACGACGTCGACCCCGACGCCGCGCAGATGATCGGCCGGGCCGATGCCCGACAGCAGCAGCAGGCGCGGCGAGCCGATCGCGCCGGAGGACACGATCACCTCCCGCTCCGCGCGCACGATCTCCGTGCCGGCCCCCGCGGCGAGCGCCACGCCCACGGCGCGGTCCTTCTCGACCACGATCCGCAGCACCTGCGCGCCGGTGCGCACGGTCAGGTTCGCACGGTCGCGCGCGGGCCGCAGGTAGCCGACTGCCGCCGACGAGCGGCGCGCGTTGCGCACGGTGACCTGGTAGTGGCCGATGCCGCCCTGGCGCGCGCCGTTGAAGTCGGGGTTGTAGGGAATGCCGTATTCCTGCGCGGCGCGCAGGAACGCCTCGCTGATCGGCAGCGGGTTGATCGGCACGCTGACGCCGATCGGCCCGCCGGTGCCGTGCCAGGCGTCGGCGAAGCGCTGGTTGTCCTCCGCCCGCCGGAAATAGGGCAGCACGTTGCGATAGCCCCAGCCCTCGCAGCCCGCCTCGCTCACCCAGGCGTCATAGTCCTTCGCGTTGCCGCGGGTGTAGATCTGCGCGTTGATCGAGGAGCCGCCGCCCAGCACGCGCGCCTGCGTGTACCAGAGCACCCGGCCGTCGAGGTGCTTCTGCGGCACGGTCGACCAGCCCCAGCTCGCAATGCCCTTGGTCATCTTCGCGAAGCCGGCGGGCATGTGGAACAGCGGGTTCTTGTCGGCGCCGCCGGCTTCCAGCAGCAGGACCGTCACGGCCGGGTCCTCGCTCAGCCGGTGGGCGAGGGCGCAACCGGCCGGTCCGGCGCCACAGATGATGTAGTCGTAGCTCATGCCGACCTCGGCTGACGACGTCACGCTCAAAGCCGCGGCAGGCTGAGCCCGCCGTCGACGTTGACGATGCTTCCGGTGGAGAAGGAGAGCCGGCCGGAGGCGAGCGCGGCGACCGTCGCCGCGACGTCCTCCGGTTCGCCCCAGCGCCCGGCAGGCACGAGGCCATCGGCGATGCGCGCGTCGTAGCGGCCCGAGACGGGCGCGGTCATCGGCGTGCGGATGATGCCGGGGCGGACCTCGAACACGGCGATGCCTTCGGGAGCGAGGCGAAGCGCCAGCGCCTTCACCGCCATCGAGAGGCCGGCCTTGGAGATGCAGTAGTCCGTGCGCTCCGGCGAGGCGAGTTCGGCCGAAACCGAGGTGATGGTGACCACCGAACGCGGATGTCCGCCATCGCCGAGCGCCGTCATCTCGCGCACGCAGGCCTGGGTGAAGAACAGCGTGCCGCGCAGGTTCACGCCCATCACCGTGTCGAAGGTCTCCGGCGTGAGATCGAGCAGGTCGCCGCGGGCCGGCGTGCCGATTCCGGCATTGTTGACGAGGCAGTCGAGCCGCCCGAAGCGCGAGACGATGGCGCGGGCGGTCGAGCGGTGGCCGGCGACGTCGGCGAGGTCGAAGGTGAGCAGGTGCACCGCTGCTCCGCGCGCCCGGGCGGCCGCCTCGACGCTCTCGGCGTCGGCGTCGGCGGTCTTGAGCAGCGGCAGCGCGAGGTCGTAGCCGGCGGCGGCCAGTTCCAGCGCGATGGCGCGGCCGATGCCGCGGCCGGCTCCGGTGACGACGGCGACCGGGCGGCTCATGACGCGGGCTCCCGGACGGCGACGTCCGCGCCCGCACGGGTTCCGCGCATGGCGGCCGCCACGCGCAGCGCCTGCGCGGCGATGGTGAGGGAGGGGTTCACCGCCGCCGAGGTCGGCAGGAAGGACGCGTCCACCACGCGCAGGTTCGGGTGGTCGTGCGCCCGGCAGTGCAGGTCGAGCGCCGATGTCGCGGGGTCCGTTCCGAAGCGGATCGTGCCGCACTGGTGCGAGGGCGTGCGCCGGTCGAAGGGCCGCGCCAGCACGATCGGGAAGCCGGCGGCGCGGAACACCTCGCGCATCTTCGTCACCAGCCGGCGGTGCCCGGTCTCGTTGCTGCGCCGCCAGTCGAGGACGATGCGATCCCCGTCGACGCGCACGCGGCTGTCGGGGTGCGGCAGGTCCTCGCTCATCAGGTACCAGTCGACGCTGTAGCGGGCGAGCGCGGCGAGCGCGAAGGCGGGCACGCGCGGAAGCTGCGCCTGCAGGATCGGCGTGGTGATCTTGCCGAGAAGCTGCACATTGCCGAGCGGCGGCCCGCCGGCCCCGTCGTCGAGGTAGAAGTCGTTGAGGCCGAGCGTCTTCTGGTAGACGGACGGGTTGGGAAGGCGCGGGTCGACGGCGAGCATCGCCGTGCAGTTGTGGTTCATGAAATGGCGGCCGACCACGCCCGAGCGGTTGGCGATCCCGTCCGGGCAGGCGTCGGTGGCCGAGGACAGCAGCAGCGCGGCCGAGTTCACCGCGCCGGCGGCGAGGACGTAGGTGCCCGCCCGCATCACGGTGCGCGCGCCGCCCTCCTCGACCTCCACGCCGGCGATGTCGCGTCCGTTCCCGGCGAGCAGCAGCCGCACCGCCCGCACGCCGGTGCGCAGGCTCACATCGGGATCGCGCAGCGCCGTGGCCAGCGCGGCGGTCTCGGCGTCGAGCTTGCCGGAACGCGTGTCGGGATAGGCGTCCCAGGGCGTTCGGCCCCCCGCCAGCCAGCGGTCGAGATCCACCGCGAGCGGCAGCGAGAAGGGCTTCAGCCCCTGCCGCCGCAGCCGCTCGCGCACGATGGCGATGGCCGGCTCGTCGGGCACGGGGGGATGCGGATACGGCGTCGAACGGGCCGGCTCGGTCGGGTCCTGCCCGGCCGCGCCGCGCACGCAGAACAGCGCCTCGGCGGCCGCGTACCACGGCTCCAGCGCGGCGTAGGCGAGCGGCCACGCCGGGGACACGCCGTCGGCGTGCTCGACCGCCTCGAAGTCGCTCTCGCGGTAGCGGATCAGCACCGCGCCGTAGAGCTTCGTGTTGCCGCCGACGACATAGTAGTTGCCGGGGTTGAAGCCCTGGCCGGCGGCGTCGAACCAGGTTTCCTGCGGCCGGAACACCCCGTCGCGGAAGATCGCGGCGGTGTCGCGCGCCTGCGGCGTGTCGGGGATCGCGTGCCCGCGTTCCAGGATCACGACGCGAGCGCCCGAGCCGGCGAGCCCGGCGGCGAGCGTCGCCCCGCCCATCCCCGAGCCGATCACCAGGATGTCGGGCGCGCCGCTCATGGCGTCACAGGCGCAGGCCGGTGCCCGGGTCGAACAGCACCGCCTTGTCGAGGTTGAAGGCGAAGGGCACGCGGGTGCCCGCCTTCACGTCGGCGTCGGCGCGCATGCGGGCCGTCACCTCCTTGCCGGCGATGTGGGTGACGACGAAGGTGTCGGACCCGGCGGGCTCCACCACCTCGACATGCGCCTCGACGATTTCCACCGCGCGGGAGTTGCGGTCGGCGCCGTCGCGGTCGGTGATCGCCTCGGGCCGGATGCCGAGGATGACCTTGCGGCCCTCGCCCAGCGCGCCGCTCGCGGAGGCGGGGACCGGCAGGCGGATCGCCTCGCCGTCGCGCGCCAGCGACAGCATGGCGCGGCCGCCGTCGGTGGAGACGCTGGCCTCCATCAGGTTCATCGCCGGCGAGCCCATGAAGTCGGCGACGAAGAGATTGGCCGGCCGGTTGTAGATCTCCGCCGGCGTGCCGACCTGCTGCAACTCGCCGTCCTTCAGCACGGCGATCTTGGTGGCCAGCGTCATCGCCTCGATCTGGTCGTGCGTGACGTAGACGATCGTCGCCCCGGTCGTCTGGTGCAGCCGCTTGATCTCGGTGCGCATGTCGACGCGCAGCTTGGCGTCGAGGTTGGACAGTGGCTCGTCGAACAGGAAGATGCGCGGGTTGCGCACCAGCGCCCGGCCCATGGCGACGCGCTGGCGCTGGCCGCCGGAGAGCTGGCTCGGCTTGCGGTCGAGCAAGTGGCCGATCTGCAGCGTCTTGGCGACGCCTTCCACCGCCTTGTCCCGCTCCGCCTTCGGCACGCCGCGCATCTCGAGCGCGAAGGTGATGTT
>JAIYAB010000126.1 GCA_027489275.1 Hyphomicrobiales bacterium | reverse complement strand
GAGAAGGAGATCGAGGACATCGTGGCCTACCTGAAGCAGTTCGGGCCCGACGGCAAGAAGCTCTGATCCCGGCGATCAACTGAACCGGAAGGGCGCCGCGCGGCGCCCTTTTCGTTTGGCGATCATGTACCTGACGCACCATGCGCCCCCCACCCCCATCTCCTCATCCTGAGGAGGCCGCGCAGCGGCCGTCTCGAAGGACGCAGGATCGTGCCGCGGGTCTCTCGGCAACGGTCGGTCGGGACATTGTGCATCCTTCAAGACGCCATGCGCTGGCGCATGGCTCCTCAGGATGAGGGCCGTTGTTGAACTCTGGCGGCCACGCCCGACGAAAAAGGGCGCCCCGAGGCGCCCTTTTTGAAAACAAGCTCCCGAAGAATCAGAGCTTCTTCCCGTCCGGGCCGAACTGCTTGAGGTACGCGAGGACGTCCTCGATCTCCTTGTCCGTCGGCAGACCGGCGAAGATCATCTTGGTGCCCGGGATCTTGGCCTTCGGGTTCTTGATGTACTCCTTGAACGTCGCCTCGTCCCAGGTGAGGCCCGAGTTCTTGTTCGCGTCGGAGTAGTTGTAGCCCTCGACGGAGCCGGACTTGCGGCCGATCAGGCCGTTCAGGACCGGGCCGACGGCGTTCTTGGCCGTTTCGCCGGTCTGGTGGCAGGCGCGGCACTTGAGGAACACCTTCTCACCGGCGGCGGCGTCCTGCGCCTGCGCGGCGCCGGCCGAAAGGATGGCCATGACCGCGGCGGCGGCGAGGCCCGAGAGAGACTTGATCATCGCTGAACCTGCTCTTGTCTTGAGTCGAGGGAGGGTTTCTAGCACGCGTCGCGAGGCCGCGTGAATTGCACCTACGCTATAGGTGATTTGGGATGAACCGAAAATGAAGGCTTCGTGTCCGGCTCCGCCTGTTGCTGGAAGAGGCCCAGCCCCTCGTCCCAGGCCGGGGTCGGCCCGTACAGGCCCGCGAGGTGGTCGATGAACACCCGGACCTTCTGGGCGAGGTGCCGCCGGCTGGGATAGACCGCGTGGATGGCAACCTTGCGCGAGCCTCCCCACTCCGGCAGCACGCGCACGAGGCGGCCGTCGCGCAGTTCCGGCCCGACGTCCCAGGTGGAGCGCAGCGCGATGCCGAGCCCGGCGATCACGGCCTCACGCACGACCTCGCTGGAATTCGTGCGCAGGCGGCTGTCGATCCGCACGCTGGAGGGCCCGTCCGGTCCTTCCAGCCGCCATTGATCGGCGTTGTGCGCGATGAGGCGATGCGCCTGCAGATCCTGCAGGCTCGCCGGCACGCCGTGGTCGGCGATATAGGACGGCGACGCGCAAAGCACCCGGTGGTTGGCGGCAAGCCGGCGCGCCACGAGGCTCGAATCCTGCAGGTCGGCGATCCGCACCGCCACGTCGAAGCCCTCGCCGACGATGTCGACGAAGGCATCGCTCAGCACGAGGTCGACCGTGAGTTCGGGATGCGCGTCGAGGAAAGCGGTGAGATGGGGCGCGATGTGCAGCCGGCCGAACGAGGTCGGCGCGCTGACGCGCAGCAACCCGCGCGCAGCGGAGGAGCGCCGCGCCACCCACGCCTCGGCCTCTTCCGCGCTGGCGAGGATCGCGACGACCCGCTCGTAGAAGCCCTGTCCCGCCTCCGTCAGCGCGATCTGGCGGGTCGTGCGCTGCAGGAGCCGCGTCCCGAGCCGCTCCTCGAGGCGGCGGATGCGCTTGGAAATGACCGCCGGCGACAGGCCGAGTTCCCGCCCGGCGGCCGACATCGAGCCCGCCGTGACGATGCGGGCGAAGACGTCGAGATCGGCGAGGGACTCCATGATCGTCCTTGCAAGGCGTTGCGCCCGCGCCCGGGCAGCCGTGAAACAATACGCGGCGATTTGTTCCCGCACGGAAATAATCCTGCGACTCTCTTGATCCTGCAAGCGGGCCGGTGCTTAGGCTAGGATCGACAGCCGTCGGGTCTCCCGGCGCAGGAGACCGCAATGAGCGCCATTCAATTTCCGGCCCCGGATGCCTCCATCCTGTCGCGCCGGGCCGAGATCGTCGCGGCGCTGGCCCGGCTGGTCGCGCCCGAATCGCTCGTCACCAGCGAGGACGAGCTGCGCGCCTTCGAGACGGACGCGCTGACGGCCTATCGCCGGATGCCGCTGGCCGTCGTGCTGCCGTCGACGACCGAGGAGGTCGCGGCCGTCCTGCGCGCCTGCCACGCCATGGGCGTCAACGTCGTGCCGCGCGGCGCGGGCACGTCGCTGTGCGGCGGAGCCATCCCGCAGGAGGATGCCGTGGTGCTCGGCCTCGGCAAGATGAACCGCGTGCTGGACGTCGGTTTCGCCGACCGCACCATGCGGGTGCAGGCCGGCATCACCAATCTGTCGATCAGCGCCGCGGTCGGCGCGGAGGGCTTCTTCTACGCGCCCGATCCCTCCTCCCAGCTCGCCTGCACCATCGGCGGCAACATCGCCATGAACTCCGGCGGCGCGCACTGCCTGAAGTACGGCGTCACCACCAACAACATCCTCGGCGTGCGGATGGTGCTGGTCGACGGCACGATCGTCGACATCGGCGGCGATGCCATGGACGCGCCCGGCTACGACCTGCTCGGCCTCGTCGTGGGCTCGGAGGGACAGCTCGGCGTCGTCACCGAAGCCACCGTGCGCATCCTGCCCCTGGCTGAGGGCGCGCGCCCGGTGCTGTTCGGCTTCGACACCAGCGAGCAGGCGGGCGCGGCGGTGGCCGCGATCATCGGCGCGGGGATCGTGCCGGTGGCCATGGAGTTCATGGACAAGCCGGCGATCGAGATCTGCGAGGCCTTCGCCAAGGCGGGCTACCCGCTGGACGTCGAGGCGCTGCTGATCATCGAGGTGGAAGGCTCCGACGCGGAGATGGACGCGGCGCTGGCGCGCATCGTCGCCATCGCCCGCGAGCACGGCGTCAGGACGGTGCGGGAATCGAAGTCCGCCATGGAGACGGCCGCGATCTGGAAGGGCCGCAAGTCCGCCTTCGGCGCCACCGGCCGCGTCGCCGACTACATCTGCATGGACGGCACGATCCCGACCGGCCAGCTCCCGCTCGTGCTGCGGCGGATGGACGAGATCGTGAAGTCCTACGGCCTGCGCGTGGCCAACGTGTTCCACGCCGGCGACGGCAACCTGCACCCGCTCATCATGTACGATGTCAACGACCCCGAGGAGGCCCGCAAGGCCGAGGACGCTGGCAACGACATCCTGAAGCTGTGCGTGGAGGTGGGCGGCTGCCTCACCGGCGAGCACGGCGTCGGGATCGAGAAGCGCGACCTGATGCGCCACCAGTTCACCCAGGCCGATCTCGACCAGCAAATGCGCGTGCGCGCGGTGTTCGACCACGGCTGGCGGCTGAACCCGGCCAAGGTGTTCCCCCTGGACGGGCGGTGGACGCCGGCGAGCGAGGCGGCGTGAGCGCCGCCCTCCTTCCCCGCGACGAGGCCGAACTCGTCGCCGCCGTCGCCGCGGCGGCGGCCGCCGGGACGCCGCTCGCGCTCGAGGGCGGCGGCACCAAGGCCGGCATCGGCCGGCCGGCGCAGGCCGAGCGCAGCCTGTCGACCCGAGAGCTGACCGGCATCACCCTCTACGAGCCGTCCGAGATGGTCATCGGCGCGCGATCCGGCACGCCGGTGGCGCTGGTCGAGGCGACGCTGGCCGAACGCGGGCAGATGCTGCCCTTCGAGCCGATGGACTACCGCCCCCTGCTCGGCTCTGAGGCCGAGCCCACCATGGGCGGCGTGGTCGGCGCGAACCTCTCCGGCCCCCGCCGGGTCGTCGCCGGGGCCTGCCGCGACAGCCTGATCGGCGTGCGGATGGTCAACGGCCGCGGCGAGGCGGTGACCTCGGGCGGCCGGGTGATGAAGAACGTCACGGGCCTCGACCTCGTGAAGGGCGTGTGCGGCTCCTGGGGCACCCTCGCCGCCTTCAGCGAGGTCACCTTCAAGGTGCTGCCGACGCCCGAGACCAGCGCCACGCTCGTCCTGCACGGCCTCGACGACGCCCGGGCGATCAAGGCGCTGTCCGCCGGGCTCGGCTCGCCCTTCGAGGTCAGCGCCGCGGCGCACCTGCCCGGCACGGTGGAGCGCGTGCCCAAGACGCTGCTGCGGCTGGAAGGATTCGCCGACTCCGTCGCCTACCGCGCCGGCCGCCTGCGCGCGCTGCTGGCGCCCTACGGCTCGTCCGCGCTGCTCGAGGCCGCGCAGTCGGCCGTGCTCTGGCGCTCGATCCGCGACGTGACCTTCCTTGCCGAGCCGCGCGGCGAGGCGATCTGGCGCGTGTCCGTCGCGCCCTCCAGGGCGGCGGCGGGCGTCGCCGCCATCCTCGATGCCGCGCCCGCGCGCCATCTCTACGACTGGGGCGGCGGGCTCGTCTGGCTCGCGCTCCCCGCCGCGGGCGATGCCGGCGCGGCGGTCGTCCGGGCGGCCTTCGCCGGCACTGGGGCGCATGCCACGCTGGTGCGCGCGCCGGCGGAGATCCGCGCCGTCGTGGACGTCTTCGAGCCGCCGGCCGCGCCGGTGCGCCGTCTCACCGCCGGCATCAAGGCCAGCTTCGATCCCCGCGGGATCTTCAATCCCGGCCGCATGTACGCCGGCATCTGACGGCGGAGAACCACCATGCAGACCCGTTTCTCCCCCGAGCAGCTCCGCGACCCTGCCATGCAGGCGTCCGAGAAGATCCTGCGCACCTGCGTGCACTGCGGCTTCTGCACGGCCACCTGCCCCACCTACCTGCTGCTCGGCGACGAGCTCGACAGCCCGCGCGGGCGCATCTACCTCATCAAGGACATGCTGGAGAACGGCCGCCCGGCGACGCCGCAGGTCGTCAAGCACATCGACCGCTGCCTGTCCTGCCTGTCCTGCATGACCACCTGCCCGTCCGGCGTGCACTACATGCACCTCGTCGACCATGCGCGAAGCTACATCGAGGCGACCTACGAGCGGCCCTGGCACGACAGGCTCCTGCGCCGCGTGCTCGGCGCGCTGCTGCCCCATCCCACCCGCTTCCGGTTCGCCCTTCTGGCGGCCTATTTCGGCCGACCCCTGAAGCCGCTGCTGCGGCCGATCCCCGCCATCGGCGCGCGTCTGGCCGCCATGCTCGACCTCGCGCCCTCGCGCATCGAGCCGCGCTCGACCATGGAAGGCCCGGCCGCGTTCAGGCCGGCGGCGCCGCGGCGCGCGCGCGTGGCGCTGCTGTCAGGCTGCGCGCAGCCGGTGCTGAAGCCCTCGATCAACGACGCGACGATCCGCCTGCTCAACCGCCTCGGCGTCGAGGTGGTGCTGCCGAAGGGCGAAGGCTGCTGCGGCGCGCTCGTCCACCACATGGGCCGCGAGCACGACAGCCACGCCTTCGCCGCGCGCAACGTCGAGGCGTGGGTGCGCGAGATGGACGGCGAGGGCCTCGACGCCATCGTCATCACCGCCTCCGGCTGCGGCACGACGATCAAGGACTACGGCTTCATGTTCCGCGACGACCCGGCGATGGCGGAGAAGGCCGCGCGCGTGTCGGCGCTGGCAATGGACGTGACCGAGTTCCTGGCGAAGCTCGACCTGCCCGCGACCGCGCGCGCCACCGGGCACGTCGTCGCCTATCACTCCGCCTGCTCCATGCAGCATGGGCAGAAGATCACCGACCTGCCCAAGACGCTGCTCAAGGCAGCCGGCTTCGTCGTGAAGGACGTGCCCGAGGGCCACATCTGCTGCGGCTCGGCGGGCGTCTACAACATCCTGCAGCCGGAGATCGCGGGGCAGCTGCGCGAGCGCAAGGTCGCCAACATCGCCCGCACCCGGCCGCAGGTCATCGCCACGGGCAACATCGGCTGCATCCAGCAGATCGGAAAGGGCCTCGCCGACGCGGGCAACCCGACGCCGATCGTCCACACGGTGGAGTTGCTCGACTGGGCGCATGGCGGCCCTATGCCGGACGCTCTGGCCGAGGCGGGCTTCGCCGACCAGCCCGAGCGCGCCCCCGCCGTCGCGGCGGAGTGAGCCTCAGGCCTTCGAGGCGAGGCCGTCCCGCGCGTCGCGCGAGACGAGATCGACGCTGCGGTCGCCCCGGTCGCCGAGCCCGCCGCCGCCCGGCGTGCGCACGATCAGCCGCTCGCCGGCCGGCACCGGCTGCGTGCCCTTGCCGCGCAGGCGGTCGCCGCTGCCCTTGAGCAGGAGTTCGCCGGCCTGCCCGTCGCCGCCCCCGTCGCGGCCGCGCGGCGGGTGGTCGATGCGGTCGAACGAGGCGAGCAGGTCCATGGAGCGGCCGGAGCGGTTCTCGATCTCCATGTCGAGCCCGTGCCCGCCGCGGAACTGCCCGGCGCCGCCGGAGCCGACGCGGAACTCCTTGCGCCAGAACAGCAGCGGCGTCATCGCCTCGACGATCTCGATCGGCGTGCCGCGAACCCCGCTCGGATAGGCCGTGGCCGACAGCCCGTCCTTGCCCGGCCGCGCGCCGGTGCCGCCATTGGTGACGACCGTGTAGACGAACTCGCGCCCCGCGCCGGGGTCGTGGCCGCGGAAGGTGACGTTCCACAGGCAGGACGTCCCCTCGGCCGGCACCCGGTCCGGCAGCGCCTGGCGCAGGCAGCCGAACACGACGTCCGGAAGCATCTGCCCGATGATGTGGCGGCAGGTCACCGGCGCCGGCTTCAGCGCGTTGAGGATGCAGCCCGGCGGCGCCACGACGGTGTAGGGCGCGAGCGAGCCGGCATTGTTGGGCACCTGCGGCACGAGCGCGCTCGCCAGCCCGAACACCGTGTAGGCGGTGGCGTAGGTCAGCGGCACGTTGATGCCCTTGGGCGACTGCGGCGAGGTCCCGGCGTAGTCCACCGCGATGCCCTCGTCGGAAATCGTGAGCGTCGCCGTCAGCGTCACCGGCGCGTCGTAGCCGTCGCAGGTCATGCTGTTGGTCCATGTGCCGCGCGGCAACCGGGCGAAGGCCTCCATCACGGCCGCGCGCGAGCTCTCGACCACGTGGTCGGCCAGGGCGTCGATGTCGTCGAGGCCGAACTCGTCCATCATCTCCACGAGCCGGCGCGCGCCGATCTCGTTGCAGTTGGCGAGCGAGTAGATGTCGCCCTCGCATTCGATCGGCAGGCGCGTGTTCTCCTTGACGATCGCCATCAGCGTCTCGTTGAGGACGCCGCGGTCGAAGAGCTTCAGCATCGGAATGCCGAGCGCCTCCATGTAGACGTCCGTCGCGTCCGGCCCGAAGCCGATGCCGCCGAGGTCGGTGAGGTGGCTCGTGCATGAGAAGATCGCGACCAGCCCGCCCTTGCGGAACACCGGCGTGGTGACGACGAAGTCGTTGCGGTGACCGCTGCCCATCCACGGGTCGTTGGTGATGTAGACGTCGCCCTCGCGCATCGTGTCGAGCGGGAAGTGGCGGATGAAGTGGTTCACCGACGCGGCCATCGAATTGATGTGCCCTGGCGTGCCCGTCACCGCCTGCGCAAGCATGCGGCCGCGCAGGTCGAACACGCCCGCCGACAGGTCGCCGCACTCCCGCACGATGGGCGCGAAGGCGGTGCGCAGCAGCGTCTGCGCCTGCTCCTCGACGATGGCGAGGAGGCGGTTCCACATGATCTGGTGGCCCAGCCCGGCGAGGCCGGCCGCGGACCCATGCGAAGACGGTGCGATGGTCATGCCAAATCCCTTCCTGCCATGTCCATTCAGGCCGTGCCCTTGCGCGTCATCACGATGCAGCCGAGCGCGTTGACCCCGGCATCGAAGCGCGCGGTGACGAGCGTCGTCGTCTCGTCCTCGACGATGATGGCCGGGCCGGCGATCCGCAGTCCCGGCCGCAGGTCGGCGCGCGCATGGACGGGCCAGCGCGCGGTCGTCCCGGTCGCCGCGTCGTAGACCTCCCGCCAGCCCTGCGGCAGCGCGTCGGCGGGCGGTACGGGGTCGAGCGAAGGATCGCCTGTCGGCCCGCTCTCCGCCGGCGCGGCAACGGCGAGCGTCCAGGTCAGGATCTCGATGGGCGCGTCCGGGATCGTGCGGGTGAACAGCGCCGTGTATTCCTGCGCGAAGCGGCTCGCCAGCGCGTCCGGCGTCCCCGCGCCGAAGGCGCCGTCCGGCAGCGACACGACGATCTCGTGGCCCTGCCCGACATAGCGCATCAGCGCCGACCGGCTTTCGGCGAGCGGCACGTCCGCCCCCGCGCCGGGCCGCACCACGGCCTCCGCTTCCGCGCGCATGGACGCGACGATGGCGTTGGCGTCCGCGGCGTCGAAGGCTGCCAGCGTCATCCGGCGGCTGCGCACCACCTCGAATGCGAGCGGAGCGCGCAGGAACCCGACCGCCGAGCCGACGCCGGCATTGGGCGGGATGATGACCGCGGGCACGCCGAGCTTCTCGGCCAGCCGCGCCACGTGCAGCGGGGCGGCGCCGCCGAAGGCGATCATCGTGTACTCGGCCGCCACCTTGCCGCGCTCCACCGCGTGGACACGCGCGGCGTTCGCCATCGTCTCGTCGACCATCTCGGCGACGCCATAGGCGGCGAGCGGACCCTCGAGCCCGAGCGGCAGGCCGACATGGGCGTCGAGCGCCGCCGCCGCGCGGCCCGCGTCGAGCGGCATCCGCCCACCGGCGAAGCCGGCGGCGTCGATGCGGCCGAGCGCGACGTCGGCGTCCGTCACCGTCGGCCGGTCGCCGCCGCGGCCGTAGCAGGCGGGGCCCGGCTCCGAGCCCGCGCTGTCGGGTCCCACCGCGATCCGGCGCATCGCGTCGACGCGGGCGATGGACCCGCCGCCGGCGCCGATCTCCACCATCTCGATGACCGGGATGCGCAGCGGAAAGCCGCTGCCCTTCTTGAAGCGGTCGCGGCGATCGACCTCGAAGGCGCGCGAGGACTGCGGCTTCGCGTCGTCGATCAGGCAGATCTTCGCCGTGGTGCCGCCCATGTCGAAGGACAGCGCCTTGGCGATGCCGTTCTGCCTCGCGAGGTGGCTCGCCAGGATCGCGCCCCCCGCCGGGCCGCTCTCGACGAGCCGGATCGGAAAGCGCGCCGCCGTCTCCAGCGTCGTCAGGCCGCCACCCGACGTCATCAGGTAGACGGGGCAGGCGAATCCGCGCGCGGCGAGGTCGCGGCCCAGCCGCTCCAGATAGCCCGCCATCAGCGGCTGGACATAGGCGTTGGCGACGACGGTCGAGGTGCGCTCGTACTCGCGGATTTCCGGCGAGACCTCGCTCGACAGGCTGATGCTGATGCCGGGCAGGCGCGCGGCGAGGATCTCGCGTATGCGCCGCTCGTGCGCGCCCTGCGCATAGGCGTGCAGCAGGCACACCGCGACGCTGCCGACGCCGGCCTCGGCGATCCGACCCGCCACTGCCTCCACTGCCGCCTCCTCGAGCGGCAGGACGATACGTCCCGCGGCGTCGCAGCGCTCCGGCACGGTGAAGCGCAGATGCCGCTCCACCAGCGGTCGCGGGCGTTCGAGGAACAGGTCGAACTGGTCGTAGCGGCTCTCGTCCGCCACCTCGATGATGTCGCGATGCCCCTGCGTGGCCACGAGCGCGACGCGGGCGCCCTTGCGCTCGATGATGGCGTTCGTCGCCAGCGTCGTGCCGTGCACGAACACCGCGATGTCGGCGGGCGACAGGCCCGCCCGGCCGATCAGCTCCAGCGAGCCGGCGATCACCGCCTCCTCGGGCGCGCGCGGCGTCGTGAGCAGCTTCAGCGTCTCCCGCCGGCCGCCGCCCTCGAGCACGACGTCGGTGAAGGTGCCGCCGATGTCGACGGACAGGCGATGGCGGATCGGAGCGGCGGAAGCGGGCACGCGGTGGTCCTTGATCGGGTCGGGAAGCGTCAGGCGCCGGGCGCCTTCAGGGCATAGCCGCGGCCCGCGTAGTCGAAGCCGACCAGCTCGCTGATCGGGACCGAGCCGTCGGCGGGCGAGGCGTAGTAGGCGCGGATCTCCTTGATGAGCCCGGTCCTCTCGCAGAACACGTACCATTCGTCGCCGCGCAGCGCCGTCCCGGCCTTGCGCTTCCAGTGCGTCCACTCGATCACCGCCTCGGGCGCGCTCGGGGAGCACAGGATCTTCTCGATGGTCCACTGCGAGCCGAGCGTCTCGACGCACCACACCCATTTGCGGGCGATCGTCTCCGCCCCGCGCCATGGCACCTCCGGGAGACCCAGCGGAAAGTAGTGCACGGCGTCCGGCGTGAAGCAGGACACGAGCGCGGCGAAGTCGCCGGCGTTGCAGGCCGCGAAGTAGCGGCGGATCTCCGCCTCCATGTGGGCGGGCGTGATGGCGACGCTCACGACACGGCCTCCGCGCGGATCCGCGGCGCCTGCGCGGGGTCGGACCCCGCCGCCTGCCAGGCCGCATAGTCGGCGCGCACCTGCGGCGTCGGCGGATACACCCCGTAGAGCCCCTCCCCGGCCGCGATGCGATAACCCAGATACGCCTCGAACGCCTCGCGCGCCTCGCCGGCATCGGCGATCTCGGCGGCGAGCTTGCGTGGGATCACGGTGACGCCGTCGCCGTCGCCCACCAGGATGTCGCCGGGATAGACCGCCACGTCGGCGCAGCTGATCGGCACGTTCAGGTCGGCGGCATGGTGGTAGGACAGCCGCGTCGAGGCGACGACCCCGCGGCCGTAGGCGGGGAAGTCCATCTTCGCGATCTCAAGCCCGTCGCGGAAGCCGCCGTCGGTGACGACACCGGCCGCGCCCTTCACCATCATCCGCGTCAGCAGCATGTTGCCGGCGGTGGCGGCGCGCATGTCGTTGCGGCTGTCGACCACGAGCACCTGCCCCGGCCCGATCCGCTCCACCGCCTCCCACTGGAGATTGTCCGGGTTGGGATGGGGCGTCAGCGTGTCGTAGGTGTCGATGTCCTCGCGCGTCGGGATGAACCGCATCGTGACGGCCTCGCCAGCGAACTTCGCCGCGTTCGGGTTCATCGGCTTCAGCCCGACGAGGAAGCACTGCTTGAGCCCGCGCCGGAAGAGCTCCGTCGTCAGCGTGCCGCTGCCGATGGCCTTCAGCCGCTCGAGCAGGCCGGGCGGAATCGGGATGGCGGTGTCTGGTGCGGGCAAGGTGGCGTCTCCTGTGGTGGGCGGGTGTGCTCCCCCCGCCGTGCTCCCGCCGCGGGCCATGGACCCCCGGCCCGGCGATTGTTAGCATCCCGCCGGGCTTTGGCCAGCGGCCGGCCGCATGGGAGACCGGCGCGGGCGAATTCGGCAGCAAGCCGCGGGGTGTCCGCCCCGCCGCCCTGCGCGAGGATGGCCATGCGCTGCGCCGATCCGCGCCGCCATTGCAGGAGAGACCCCCATGGCCGTCGAATCGAGCCCAATGGCAACCACCCCGGCCGACACCCAGCCGGTGCCGGATGCCGACGCCGCGCGCTGGGACGCCGTGCGGCGGCGCGACGCCTCTGCCGACGGGCGCTTCGTCTATGCCGTGCGCACCACCGGCGTCTATTGCCGGCCGAGCTGCCCGTCTCGACCGGCGCGGCGCGAGAACGTGTCGTTCTTCGCCGACGGCGCGGCCGCGCGCGCGGCCGGCTTCCGCGCCTGCAAGCGCTGCCGGCCGGACGAGGCCTCCCCCGCCTCCCCCCATGCCGCGGCGATCGCCCGCGCCTGCCGGCTGATCGAGGAGGCCGAGGAGATGCCGGGCCTTGATGCGTTGGCCGCCGCGGCGGGGCTGTCGCGCTTCCATTTCCACCGGGTGTTCAAGGCGGCGACCGGGCTCACTCCCGCCGCCTACGGCGCTGCCCGCCGCGCCCGGCGCGTCGCCGACGCGCTGCCGGCGGCAGGCTCGGTGACGCAGGCGCTCTATGACGCGGGCTACGGCTCGGCGAGCCGGTTCTATGCCGGGGCGACCCGACGGCTCGGCATGGCGCCCTCCGCCTACCGCAAGGGCGGCGAAGGCGAGGAGATCCGCTTCGCCGTCGGCCAGTGCTCGCTCGGCGCGATCCTCGTCGCGGCGACCGTGACGGGCGTGTGCGCCATCACCATGGGCGATGATCCGCAGGCGCTCGTGCGCGACCTGCAGGACCGCTTCCCGCGGGCGACGCTGGTCGGCGGCGACGCCGCCTTCGAGGCCACCGTGGCCGCCGTCGTGGGCCTGGTCGAGGATCCGCGCGGCCGGCACGACATCCCGCTGGACGTGCGCGGCACCGCCTTCCAGGAACGCGTGTGGCGCGCCCTGCGCGACATCCCGCCGGGCCGCACGGCGTCCTACACGGAGATCGCCGGCCGGATCGGGCATCCCGCCGCCGTGCGGGCCGTCGCACAGGCCTGCGGGGCGAACCCCGCCGCCGTCGCCATCCCCTGCCATCGGGTGGTGCGGACCGACGGGGCGCTGTCGGGCTATCGCTGGGGCGTCGAGCGCAAGCGCGCGCTGCTGGAGCGCGAGCGCGCCTGAGCGTGTATCAGGCCGCGTCGCGCCAGAGGGCGGCGTGGTCGGCTGCGTAGCGATCGAAGCCGATCGGGTCGCGACCGAGCAGCGTGCGCACGGTGTCGGTGATGCCGGCGGTATGCCCGGCCCGCACCGCGGCGAAGAGCCCGCTCAGCAGCTCGATCTGGCTCTGCGGAACGCCGACCAGCGCCTGCCGCAGCGCGGCGTCGTCAATCGGCACGTAGCGGACCGGACGGCCGAGCGCCGCCGAGAGCTTTGCCGCCGCCTCGTGCCGCGTCAGCGCCTCGGGCCCGGTCAGCGCATAGGCCTGCCCGTGATGGCCCGCCTCGGTGAGCGCCTTCACGGCAACCGCGGCGATGTCCCGCGTGTCGATGAAGGCCGAGGCGCCGTCGCCGGCGGCCTCATAGAACGCCCCGTCGCGGATCGAGGCCAGGTGCATCGTTGAGAAGTTCTGGTTGAAGAAGGTCGGCCGCAGGACGGTCCATTCCAGGCCGCTGGCCTCGATCGCTTTCTCGGTGATGCGGTGCCCGCCCTCCTCGTGCAGTTCCGCGCCCAGATAGGAGAGCTTCACGATGCGCCGCACCCCGCGCGCCTTCGCGGCCTCCAGCAGCGCCAGCTCGGCGTGCGGCACCAGCCAGGAGGGCGCCGCCGTGAACACCGCCGTGACCCCGTCCAGCGCAGCCGTGCCGGCGGCGACGTCGTCATAGTCGAACGGAACGACCGCCACCCCGGGGAAAGCCGCCCGCGCCCGCGCCACGTCCCGCGCGCCGATGCGCACGTCGTGCCCGCCAGCCGTCAGCGCGGCGATGAGGTCCTGGCCCACTTTTCCGTTCGCGTTGGCCACGAAGATCGTCATGTCGGTCTCTCCCGGGTTGTCCGGCCCCGTCGGCCGGCGGCATGGCGACAGGGGTAGACCGGGACCGACATGAGAGCTATTGAATTGGAATCATGATCGACATGAGCGACGTTCATGTTCGCCGCCTCGACGGCACGCTGCTGCTGGTCTTCGTGGAGACCCTGCAGTGCCGTAAGCTGTCGCTGGTGGCCGAGAGGCTGGGGCTTACCGCGTCCGCGGTCAGCCACGCCGTCGCGCGCCTGCGCGACATCTTCGACGACCCGCTCTTCCTGCGCCGGCCCGACGGTGTCGTCCCCACCGAGCGCGCGCTGGCGCTGGCCCCGCTCATGAGCGGCGCGCTGGAGCGGTTCCGCTCCGCGTTCGAAGAGGGCGCGCGGTTCGATCCGGCGGCACAGCAGCGCGTGTTCCGCATCGCCGCGCTCGACTACGCGGTCGGCCTCGTCGCCAACGCCGCCGTCGAGCGGGCGCTGCGCAACGCGCCGGGCGTCCGCCTCTCCTTCGTCAGCCTCGGCCGGGACGAGGCGCTGGCGGAGCTGCTCGACCGGGGGATCGACTGCGCCATCGGCGTGTTCGAGGACATCCCCGACGGCGTCGCGCACCGTCTCGTCGCCCGCGAGACCTTCGTTACCGTCGCCCGCCGCGGGCACCCCGCCATCGCCGGCTCGCTCGACCTCGCCACCTATCTCGCGCTCGACCACCTCATCGTCTCGGCGGCCGGCGACATGCGCGGCACGGTCGACGCCGTACTGGCGAAGCGGGGCCTGGCGCGCCGGGTCGTCGCCGGCATGCCGCAGTTCCTCGCGACGCTGGCGACCGTCGCCAATACGGACATGATCGCGACCGTGCCGGACGGCCTCGCCCGCGACCACGCAGAGCGCTTCGGGCTCGCCGTGCATCCCTGCCCGCTCGACGTGCCCGGCTTCGACATCGTGGCCATCGCCGGCGGCGGCGGCGCGCCCGACAGGGGCGTCGCGTGGCTGCTCGACATCCTCGGGGCGGATTGTACGCTCTCCGGCGCGCCGGCCCCCGTCCCGGCGGGGTGACCTCATGCTGTCCGGCGCCATCGACATCCACCACCTGATCGCCACCTGGGGCTATGCGGCGGTGTTCGCCGTCATCGCGCTCGAAAGCGCGGGCCTGCCCCTGCCCGGCGAGACGACCCTCGTCGCGGCGGCGCTGCTGGCGGCCGGCGGCCAGGATCTCCACATCGGCGGCATCGTCGCGGCCGCCGCCGCGGGAGCCGTTGCGGGCGACAATCTCGGCTACCTCGTGGGGCGGCGCTTCGGCCTGCCGCTGCTGGAGCGCCACGGCGCGCGGATCGGACTGACGCCGACGCGCCTGCGCATCGGGCGCTACCTCTTCCGGGAGCATGGCGGGACGATCGTCGTCGTCGGGCGCTTCGTCGCCCTGCTGCGCGCCGTCACCGCCGTGCTCGCCGGTGCGAACGCGATGCCGTGGGGCCGCTTCGTGATCTTCAACGGGATCGGCGCGGTGGCGTGGGCGAGCGTGGTCGGGTTCGCCGCCTACGGCTTCGGCGACGCCGCGCTGCACGCCCCGCTCCCCTTCCGCATCGCCTCCGTGGCGCTTGCGGTCGGGCTCGTCGTCGGCGGCGGCCTGTGGATCCGCGCGCAGGAGGCCCGCCTCGCCGCCGCGGCCGATGCGGCGCTGGCGGACGGGCGCTGAGGCCACCCAACCGTCCCGCCGTCAGGCCGCCTTCGGCTTGCGCAGCAGCATCAGCGAACCGGAGATGATCAACGTGGCCCCCGCCAGCGCGGCGACGCTCGGCCATTCGCCGAAGAAGAACAGGCCGATCGGCAGCGCCCAGACGAAGCCCGTATACTCGACCGCGCCGATGCGCGCGGCGGGCGCGCGCTTGAAGGCCTCGGCGAACAGCAGGTGGCCGACCGTCCCCAGCGCGCCGATCGCCAGCGCCGACGGCCACTCCCGCAGCATCAGCGCGAACGGATCGCCGAGAGCGAGCGCCAGCGGCAGGGCGAGCATCGCGGCGAACAGGTTCTGCGCGCTCACGATGGCCACGATGTGGTCGCTCGCCGTGCGCTGGCGCAGCAGCACCATGGCGAGCGCGTAGGTGAACGCAGCCGCCAGCGCAGCGCCGATGCCCAGCAGGTCCGCCCCGAAGCCCGTCGTCCCGAGGCCCTTGCCGACGGCGATGACGAGAACGCCGGCGAAGCCGAGCACGATGGCGATGCCTGTCGCCGGGCTCACCCGCTCGCCCAGCATCAGCCGCCCGAGCAGCGCCATGAACAGCGGCGCGAGGTAGCTGAATACGACCGCCTCGACCAGCGGCAGCTTGGCCAGCGCGTAGAAGAACAGCAGCGCCGTCGCCAGCACGACGACCGCCCGCATGGCGTTCGCCTTCAGCATCTCGGGCGACGGCCGGGGCGGACGCAGGACCAGCACGAGCGGGATGCAGCACAGCGCGCCGACCGTGTAGCGCGTGGCGACGAGGTCGAGCGTGCCCCAGTCGTCGGTCAGCCCCTTGATGATCGCGTCCATCGCGGTCAGCACGAGGATCGCCAGGACGGCGAGCAGGATCGGCAGCGCCGAGGTGTCGTTGCGCGAGGTCGTCACGGCGCGGTCGCGCCGGTCAGGCGGTCCGTCAGGACGCGGGCGAAGCCGAACTCGAGCGTCGTCGCGGCGTCATGCAGGGCGCGCGTGCCGGGGAAGCGGTGGAAGCCGTGCCGCACATAGAACCGGTGTCCGTCGGCGAAGCGCGTGTCCGACCACAGCACCAGCCGCGTCGCGCCCTGCGCGCGGGCATGGTCGAGCGCGAGGCCGAGCAGCCGTGCCGCCGTGCCGCGACCGCGCGCGGGCGCGGCGAGGTACACCTTGAACAGTTCGAACACGCCGGCCCGGTGCGTCGCGGCCACGGCGAGCGACCCGACGACCCGCCCCGCCGCGTCCTCGGCCACCCACAGCCGCCCGGCCTTGCGCCCGTAGTGGGTCGCCGGCGCATCGAGTTCCGGGAACTCCGCGTCGACGAAGGGGCAGCCCTCGTACTCGGCGAACACGCCCGCAATGAGCGCGCGCAAGGCAGGGCCGTCGGCGTCGGCGCCGGGGCGGATGGCGGGCATGGGTTCGGACATGCGGGAGGTGACCATGATGCGGACGGGCGACCGCTTCTCGCATGGCCCTGCTTGCATTTGAAGGCCCGCGTCGAATCGGCTCCGTCAAATCACCAGGCCGGCCCGGCCGAGCCTCAGCCGTCGTTCTCCAGCCCGGCGAGCACCCGGTCCACCTCGGCCTGCGTGAGGTGGCCGTCGTCGGACTGCAGCCTCGGGCCGTTCTCGAGGTCGCCGGCGTTGGCACGGCGCGGCCGGGTTTCGGCTGCGTCGTCGCCTTCCGCGTCAAGCACGGCGCGGATCGTGCCGAGCCGCGCCTCGAGGTCGCCCAGCAGGCCGACGACGTTGCCGATGCGCTGGCCTGTCAGGTCCTGGAAGTCGCAGGCCTGGAAGATCGCCAGCGCGCGCTCGGAAATGTCGTCGAGCGCGTCAGCGCCGGGGCCGCGGCCGTGCAGAACCCGCAGGCGCTCGGTCGCGCCGTCGATCTCCTCGCTGGCCGCGAGGATCGCGTTGGCGGCGCGCGCCGTGTCGGAGACGACCGCCTCGAGTTCGACGACCGCACGACGCAGGCCCGTGCCGGCGATGAGCGCCGCCCGCACGGCGCCGACGGAGCGGTCGGTGAGCGCCGGCTCTACCGCCAAAGGGCGGACGCCGGCGGATCGTTCGATCCTGAAGAGCTTCTGAGGCGCCGCCATGGGAGTCCGTTCCGAGCCGCCCGGCGAAGCCGTCGACCGGAAGGAATGATGCAGCATCCGGCCCAATGCCCGGTTAACGCGGCGGCGAATACGGCTGCGGCGGAAGCAATTCATCAACCATGAATTGAAACCTTAGCGAATTAACAACGGGAAGAATTCGTTCACCACAAGATTTCACGGCGCGTTGACCGTGCCGGCCGAAGCTCCCGGCGAGCCTGGACAGGAGGTCCGGGCAAGAGTTTCGAGGACTGTCATGAAGACGACCATCATCCTCGGCGCGTTCGCGGCGGCATGTCTTGCCACGGCGACGCCCGGCGTCGCGCAGACGCAGCGCCCCAACCTCGGCGGCGGCTTCATCGAGCTCCTGCTGACCGGCCGCGATCCCGGTCCGCGCGCCGTCGCCCCCCGCGGCGCAGCGCCGGGCATGCTGCCCTCGGGCGTCGCGCCGACCGAGCCGACGACGGTGCGCACCGCGGCCTACCAGCCGCAGGCGGCGCAGCCCTACGCGGGTTCCGGACAGATCGAGCGCACCTTCGACCCGCGCTACGCGCGCCAGATCGTGGAGTTCGAGGGCACCTATGCCCCTGGCACGATCCTCATCGACACCGAGGAGAAGTTCCTCTTCCTCGTCCAGCCGGGCGGCCGCGCGATCCGCTACGGCATCGGCGTCGGCCGGCCGGGCTTCCTGTGGACAGGCAACAAGGCGGTGACCCGCAAGGCCGAATGGCCGGACTGGACGCCGCCGGCCGAGATGCTGAAGCGCCGGCCGGACCTGCCGCGCTTCATGGAGGGTGGGCCCGAGAATCCGATGGGCGCCCGCGCCCTCTACCTCGGCTCCTCGCTCTACCGCATCCACGGCACCAACGAGCCGCACACCATCGGCCACAACGTCTCCTCCGGCTGCATCCGCATGCTCAACGAGGACGTCGTCGACCTGTACAACCGCGTGAGGGTCGGAACGCGGGTTGTCGTCATCTGATCGCCAGGCCGGCCGGAAAGGCCTGCCTCGTGACCGGAGACCGGCAAAGCTGCTTCAGGTCGTCGGGATGTGCGGGGCGAAGCCTTCGCCCTCGCCGCCCTCCATCCGGCCCGCCACCACGAGGCCGCAGGCGAGGAGACGGTTCCATGCGTCCTCGGCATCGTCGGCGAGGCTGAAGAGGGTCAGGTCATCCTTCTCGACGACGCCTGCCTCGACCATGGCAGCAAAGTTGATCACACTCGTCCAGTACGCCTTGTCGACCAGCACCACCGGAACGCGCGGCGCCTTGCCGGTCTGGCGCAGCGTGAGCACTTCGAACAGTTCGTCCATCGTGCCGAAACCGCCGGGGAACACGACCAGCCCGTTCGCGCGCATGGCGAGGTGCATCTTGCGCATCGCGAAATAGTGGAACTGGAACGTCAGGTCCGGCGTGGAGTACGGGTTCGGTTCCTGCTCGTGCGGCAGCGTGATGTTGAATCCGATCGATGGCGCCCCCGCCTCCGCCGCGCCGCGGTTGGCGGCTTCCATCACGCCGGGACCGCCGCCCGTCGCAATGACGTTGTCGCGGAACCCGCCGTTCGTCGTCAGCGCGCCGCCGCGCAGCGACGCGATCGCGCCGAAGCGCCGCGCTTCACGGTACCATCGCGCCCCTTGCGCGCCGGCAGCGCCCAGACCGTCCTCGCGTGCCCGCGCCGAGCCGAACACGACGAGCGTCGAGCGGACGCCCCAGTTGCGCAGGTGTTCCTCGGCCCTGGCGTATTCCAGCATGAACCGCACGCCGCGCATGCTGTCGCCGAGCAGGAAATCGCGGTCGAACGCCGGCGGCACATAGGCCGCCGACGCCTTCTGGCGGGAGTTGTCGCGGTCGCCGCCGTCGGCCACGACCGGGATCAGGCCCAGTCGCTGTCGCCGCCGAAGTCGTCGGCCCCCGGATCGTCGAGGGCGGCGTCCTCGTAGCCGGCCGAAGGATCCTCCGCCGCCGCGCTGGCCGGCTGCATCGCCGCGCCGGCCGCGGCGCTGGCCTGGTCGCCGACGGCTGAGACCGGATCGGTGATGCCGCCGGCCATCAGGGACTGGATGCCCGAGAACAGCAGCGCGCCGCCGGCGACGCCGGCCGCCGTGGCCATCGCGCCGCGCAGGAAACTGCCGCCGCCGGCCGCCGCCGGCGCGCCGCCGAACGCTCCCGGCCGTCCGCCGAAGGCGCCGCCCTGGCCGCCCCAAGGGCCGGCCGGCTGGGCAGGGGCCTGGGCCGCCGCGCGCTGGCCGCCGAAGGAGGGAACGCCGCTGCCGCTGCGCGCGGGCGCCGCGGGAGCCGGCGCGCCGCCGCCGAACAGGCCGCCCAGGAAGCCGCCCGCCGCCGGCCGCTGCGCCTGCGCGCGCGCCGCGTCGAGCTCGGCCTCCAGTTCCTGGATGCGCGCCGAGGCGGCCTTGAGGCCCTCCTCCTGCACGATCACGGCCTGGGCGAGGAGATAAGGAGCATAGGGCTGGGCCTGCACAGCCTGTTGAATCAGCTCTTCCGCCTCCCGGTCTCTCGGCGCGGCGGAGGACTGCTTCACGCGGTCGAAGAGACCTTCGAGCATCTGGCGTTCTTCGGGGGTCATGATCGGTCCTCGTCGTGTCTGGTGTCCGGGACGGCGCATCCGCCGGCCCCGGCCGATCATGTGGGGACCCCGCCGCCGTTCCCCAAGGCCCGTCCGCGACGATGATCTCCCGCGGCGCCTTGACGCATCCGGAAAATCGATTTTTTCAGACGCCGCCGAGGCGGCGATGGACGCGGGGGCAGATGGCGGCGAGACCCGCGAAGGGCCGCCATGCCGCATCGGCGACTTCCTCCACCTGCGCTGCGAGCACGCCCCCACGCGGCGCGACGAAGACGAAGCGCATGTCGAAATGCCAGTGGTCCGGCTCGTCCTTGTCGGGTCGCGCCGGGATCGCATGCGTGTCGATGTCGATCGGCAGGCCGCCATGCGGCCCGTGCCAGCCATGGAGCGCGAGGCCGGCGAGGCCGGTTTCCTCTTCGGCCTCGCGCCGGGCCGAGGCGACGAAGGCCTCCGCCGCCTCCCAGTGGCCGCCCGGCTGCAGCCACCTTCCGGTGGCGCGGTGATGGACGAGGAGAACCTCGCGCCCGGACGGATCGAGCACGATGGCGCTGGTGGTGAGGTGGCCGGGAAAGGTGCGACGGCTGTCGAGCGCGTCGCCAGCCGCCATGCGCTCCAGCAGGAACGCGAGGTCGTCGCTCGCGTCGGCAATCGTCGCGCGGTAGGCCGCG
>JAIYAB010000216.1 GCA_027489275.1 Hyphomicrobiales bacterium | reverse complement strand
GGAAGTGCACGTGCTGACGCTCTCGGCCACGCCGATCCCGCGCACGCTCCAGCTGGCGCTCACGGGGGTGCGCGAACTGTCGATCATCGCGACGCCGCCGGTCGATCGGCTCGCGGTGCGCACCTTCGTGACGCCGTTCGACCCGCTCATCATCCGCGAGGCGCTGCTGCGCGAGCGCTATCGCGGCGGGCAGAGCTTCTACGTCTGCCCGCGCATCGAGGACATCGCGGACGCGAAGGCGTTCCTGTCGTCGGAGGTGCCGGAGGCTAAGGTTGCGATCGCGCACGGCCAGATGGCTGCGACCGAGCTCGAGGACGTGATGACCGCGTTCTACGAGGGCAAGTACGACATTCTGCTGTCGACGGCGATCGTCGAGTCCGGCCTCGACATTCCCTCGGCCAACACCCTCATCGTCCACCGCGCCGACATGTTCGGCCTCGGCCAGCTCTACCAGCTGCGCGGACGCGTCGGCCGCGGCAAGACGCGGGCCTACGCGCTGTTCACGATCCCGGCCAACAAGCCGCCGACGGCGCAGGCCGAGCGCCGGCTCAAGGTGCTGCAGTCCCTCGACACGCTGGGCGCGGGCTTCCAGCTCGCCAGCCACGACCTGGACATCCGCGGCGCGGGCAACCTGCTCGGCGACGAGCAGTCGGGGCACATCAAGGAGGTTGGCTACGAACTCTACCAGCAGATGCTGGAGGAGGCCGTGGCGCAACTGAAGGCCGGCATCTCGGACGAGGACGCGACGGACGACCACTGGTCGCCCTCGATCACCATCGGCACGCCGGTGATGATCCCCGAGCACTACGTGCAGGACCTGCACCTGCGCCTCGGCCTCTACAAGCGCCTGTCGACCCTCGATACAGACCAGGAGATCCAGGGCTTCGCGGCCGAGCTCATCGACCGCTTCGGCCCGCTGCCGGAGGAGGTCGAGCAGCTCATGGACATCGTCGCGATCAAGGCGCTGTGCCGGCGCGCCAATGTCGACAAGGTCGACGCCGGGCCGAAGGGGCTGATCCTGTCGTTCCGCGAGAACGCATTCGCCAACCCGGAGGGTCTCGTCCGCTTCATCGGGGAGCAGGGTTCGCTGGCCAAGGTGCGCCCGGACATGCGCATCGTCTTCATCCGCGACTTCGACACGGCCGAGCAACGCCTCAAGGGCACCAGCGCCATCCTGCGCAGCCTCGCGGGCATCGCGGAGAAGAAGAAGGCGGCCTAGGCGACGGCGATGTCCTCGGCGGCCTTGTCCATGGCGCCGGCGAGGGTCTCGGCGGCTTCTGCGCCGGATACGGCGTAGCGGCCGGCGATGATGAAGAACGGGACCCCCTGGACGCCGATCTCCTGCGCGGAGCGGATCTCGGTCTCGACGTCGGCGACGAGGTCGTCGCCCGCCAGCATGGCCTCGACGCCGGCCCGGTCGAGCCCGCTCTGCTCCGCCACGTCCGCCAGCACGGCGTGATCGCCGATGTCGCGGCCCTGTTCGAAATAGGCGGCGAAGAGGGCCTCGGCGACGGGACCCTGCAGGCCATCGACGGCGGCGAGGCGGATCAGGCGGTGGGCGTCGCGGGTGTTCGGCGAGCGATGGATCGCTTCGAACGCGAAGTCGATGCCGACCTCGGCGCCGATGCCTGAGAGGCGGGCATGGATTTCGGCGAGCCGGCCGCCCGCGCCGAACTTGCGTTCCATGTAAGCCTTGCGGTCCATGCCCTCGGGCGCAATCGTCGGGTCGAGCTGGAAGGGATGCCAGCGCACCGCCACCGGGCGGCCCGGCCGCAGCGCGATGGCCTGTTCGAGGCGGCGCTTGCCGACGAAGCACCACGGGCACACGACGTCCGATATGACGTCGATCACGAGCGGGGTGGTGGCGGGGTCGGCCATGGACTGTCTCCGGTTTCGCCGCTCTCCTACCCCCTTCGCCAAGAACCGTCGATCACGATGGGGTGACGGACAGGATCCTGCCGCGTCCGTCCGTCCGGCAGACGAGCCCGGTCTCTGACACGCCGATCGAGCCGGCGGACGTATCCATTCGCGTGGGAACGGCCGCGCCCGCGAGGTAGATCCGCCCGCCCGGGCCGATCTCCGCCCGGATCACCAGGGCGCCGTCCGCGTCCGGAACGCGCGACTCGCCGACCGCCAGCGTCGACGCGCCGTCCTCGCTTCGCCGCCCGACGAGCAGGCCCTGCTCGCCGCAGGCAAGCGCGTCGACCAGCACGCCCGCCGCGCCTCCGGGCGCAGGTCGCGTCTCGAACTGCGCCACGGGTCTGTGCAGCAGGATGCAGGACCGCGCGCCGCGGGCGACGCCCGCCGTCACCATGGCGTCCTGCACGGCGGCCGGCGCGACCACATGGCCGCGTCCCATGGCATCGACCGCGGCCAGGAACGCGGCGGCGCCGAAAGTCGGGATTTGCCAGAGCGTCGCTCCGGTCAGAAGCGCCGGGACCAGGCCCGTGACGAGACCGGCGTGGCTCACGGGAGCCAGGGTGGTCAGGATCGGCTCCGCCGAGGCCATTCCGGCGCGCACGACGAGAAGAAGTCCGGCCGCGACGAGGCCGTCCTGCTCGTGCCGCGCGACAGCGACCTGGCCGTCGACGAGGGTGGTCGTCAGCACCGGCGGTTGGGCCGCGACGCGCTGCCCTGTCGCGGCGAAGCCCGCGTCGGCCGCGGACGCGAACAGGCCGTCGAGCGGCAGCACGCCGCCGGGAAGGCGGCTGCCGAAGGCCAGCACGAACCGGCCGCCGCCTGCTGCTGCTGCGGCCGAGCGCCAGCGCTCCGCCGGGCGCAGAGTCCCCGCGATCCCCACGGTCACGACGGCGCCGACGCCGGCCTGCGCGAGAAGCCCTGTCATCGCGTCGAGCGGCAGGGTCGGCGAGGCAAGACAGGGCGTCAGACCGGCGCGCAACGCCGCCAGCAGCACGAGCGGCGCTTCCCACGTTCCCGCCACCGAGATCACGACGACGTGCCCAGGCTGCAGGCCGATGTCCCCGAACTGCTCCGCCATCCGCTGCACGGCTCTTTCGGCCGTCGCGAAGGTCATGGTTTTCACCCCTCCGGCACCGGACTCGCCGTGCCACCGGAATGCCGCCGCTTGCGGATTGGCCTGGACGCTCGCGGCGAACAGGTCCGGCAACGTGATCCCCGCCCAGGGCGGCGACTGGACCGGCGGATGCTCCAGGGCCCTGGCTTCGTTCACGACCGGTTCCATGTCGACAGGATGTCGCACCTTGCCCGATTCATGGTGCGATGCGCCAGAGCGTCTCGGGCTGGAACCCGAACAGGGACGTCCGCTCCGGCCGTTTGACCGCGGCGGAGCGCGCGATCCACTGCTCGGGCTGGTTGAAGAGCGGCACGACATAGAAGCCCGACAGCAACACCCGGTCGAGGGCGCGGGTGGCGGAGACAAAATCCTCCCGCGAGCGGGCCGCCAGCATCGCGTCGATCATCGCCTCGATGGCCGGGTCGCGCGCGCCGGCATAGTTCAGCGAACCCTGCCGGTCGGCCGCCCGCGCGCTCCAGCGGCCGTACTGCTCGTTGCCGGGGGACGGCGATGCGCCCCACGCGAACTGGATCATGTCGAAGTCGAAGGCCGACAGCCGGCGCCAGTACTGCACGTCGTCGACGAGGCGCACCTTGAGCGTGATCCCGATCCGCTGCAGCGCCTGGCCATAGTTGAGCGCAAGGCGCTCCTGCACGCGGCTCGCCGCCAGGAACTCGACCGCGAAGGGCTCTCCGGCCGCGTTGCGCAGCGCGCCGTCCTTCAGGCGCCAGCCTGCCTCGCCGAGCAGGGCGAGCGCCTGCCGGGCGAGCTCGCGGTCGCGGCCAGAGCCGTCGGCGGCGGCAGGCTTCCAGCGGCCCTCGAGGATGTCCGGCCGCAGGGAAGACGCGAACGGCGCCAGCAGGTCGCGCTCGCGTTGTGTCGGGGCCCGGCCGGTCGAGGCGAGATCGGAGCCCTCGAAGAAGCTCGTGGTGCGCGCATAGAGGCCCTGGAACAGGTTGCGGTTCACCCAGTCGAAGTCGAACAGGAGGCCGAGCGCCTCGCGCACGCGGATGTCGGCGAAGATCGGCCGGCGCGTGTTGAACACGAAGGCGTTCATCCCGCGCGGCGTCCGGATGGGAATCGGATCGCGCAGCACGCGGCCTTCGTTCGCCGCCGGGAAGTCGTAGCCCGTCGTCCAGCGCGTGGGACTGTCCTCGGTGCGCACGTCGTAGAGGCCGCCCTTGAAGGCTTCGAACAGGGTGTTGGCGTCGCGGAAATAGTCGAAGCGGATTTCCTGCGCGTTGTAGAGCCCGCGCGAGATGGGCAGGTCCTTCGCCCAGTAATCCGGATTCCTGCGGAACGTGATGCTGTCGCCGGGGCGCACCTCGGCGATCACGTAGGGGCCGCTGCCGACGGGCGGCGTGAGGTTGGTCTCCTCGAAGCGCGCTGCGTCGGTCGCGTGGCGCGGCAGCACGGGCATCAGCGCGAGGATGAGCGGCAGCTCGCGGTCGCCCGGCCCGCCGAGGTCGAAGCGGACGGTGTGCGGATCCGGCGCCTCCGCCTTGGTGACCTTGCCGTACCAGTTGCGGAAGTTGGGCTTGCCCTTGGTCTTCAGCAGGTCCCAGCTGAACAGCACGTCGGCCGACGTCACCGGCGCGCCATCCGAGAAGCGGGCGCGCGGGTTGATCCTGAATTGCACCCAGCTGCGGTCGTCCGGCGTCTCGATGCTCTCGGCGACGAGGCCGTAGAGGCTGAACGGCTCGTCGTAGGAGCGCGCCATCAGCCCCTGGGTGACGAGGCCCAGCGGCGGGACGATTCCCTGGGCGGCGATGCCGCGGACGGAGAAGGTATTCAGCGTGTCGAAGGTGCCCTGGACGCCGAAGACGATGCGGCCGCCCTTGGGGGCGGACGGGTCGGCATAGGGCAGATGGGCGAAATCGGCCGGCAGCGCAGGCTCGCCGTGCATGGCGATGCCATGCCGCGGCTCGGCGCTTGCCGCCGCCGTCCAGAGGACGACGCCGAGCAGACAGGCGACGATCCGCCGGAGTGGCGCAAGGGTCATGGGGAGTCAGGCTCTCGATTCGGCGTCGGACTCTACCATGTCGCCGCCGCACACCCGACGCGCCGGTGGCCGGGACCGGGCGGCGCCGCGCTCTTTTGAACTGGCATCCGCGGCCTCGACCCTGTATGCAGCGGTCGCTGCGTCATCGTCCCGCCGCATTCGCCGCCGAAGCACGGCCATCGAAGCGTCGCGGCGTGACAGCCGGGCGATGCACGCCAGCCCGCCCGTTCTGCGAGAGGATACTCAACGCATGTCGTTCTATCGGCCGACCGCCCAGCATCTCGGTCTCGCCCTTGCGGCCCTGATGGCGGCTTCGCCCGCCCTTGCGCAGACCACGCCGGCGCAGCCGCGCCCCGCCCAGCCGGCGCCGGCGCAGCCGCGTCCCGCCCAGCCCGGCGCTCCCGCGCAGCAGCCCGCCGCGCCCGCCGCGCAGGGGCCAGCCGTCGTGCAGCTCAAGCCCGAGCCGCGGCAATACGACTGGGTGAAGGTCTGCCCGCCGAAGGAGCAGAACGGCGGCAAGGAGCTTTGCGTCATTCAGCGGGAGTTCGTGTCCGACGAGGGCCAGCCCGTGATGGCGATCGCCGTCTACGACACCAAGGGCGAGGGCCGTAAGGTCGTGTTCGTGGTGCCGCCGGGCTTCCTGCTGCAGCCGGGCCTTCGCTACACCGTCGACAACGGCAAGGCCGAGCCGGCGCGCTTCCAGATCTGCCTGCAGGGCTGCTTCGCTGAGTCGCTGCCCAAGGACGACGTTCTCAACGCCATGCGACGCGGCAACCTGATCTCCGTGTCGCTGCAGAACCAGTTCGCCCGCGAGGTGGTGTTCCAGGCCCCGCTGACGGGCTTCGGCAAGGCCTTCGACGGCCCCGGTGTCGACCCGGCCACTTACGACCAGCAGAACCGTCAGCTCCGCGAGCAGATGGAGAAGCAGGCGGAGGAGCGCCGCCGCGCGCTCGAGGCGCAGGGCGCTGCCCCCGGCGCCGCGCCGGCCGCTCCCGGCGCCGCCCCGGCTCCCGCGCCGGCCGCTCCGAAGCCGTAAGGCGGTCGGCCGGTCTGCCGGCCGTCGCATCTTCGTCGCACGTTTACCGCCGCGGCTGTCATGGCCGCGGCTTTTTTTTCATGCCGCCGCTTCGGATGAGCAGCCGATGTCGGATATCGCAGGTCGTGCCGGGCCGGTCTGCAACGGCCTGCCCGCTTCGGCCGGAGCCGATCAGTTCATGCGGCCGTTGCGG
Organism: Hyphomicrobiales bacterium; assembly: GCA_027489275.1. Lineage (GTDB taxonomy): Bacteria > Pseudomonadota > Alphaproteobacteria > Rhizobiales > Beijerinckiaceae > Alsobacter. The sequence continues at coordinate 10,636 of JAIYAB010000216.1, read as the reverse complement.
CTGCGGTAGGCGCCGTCGTCGGCGCGTTCGAACAGCTCGTCCACCTGCGGATGGCGGACGGGGTCGCCGGACGTGTCCGGCAGAAGGTTCTGCTCCGATACGTAGGCGACGTACTCGGTTTCGGCATTCTCGGCGAAGAGGTGATAGAAGGGCTGGTCCTTCGACGGCCGGACGTTCTCGGGAATGGAATTATACCATTCCTCGGTGTTGTTGAACGTCGGGTCCACGTCGAAAACGACGCCGCGGAAGGGGTAGAAGCGATGCTTTACCACCTGACCGACGGCATATCTTGCACTGCGCGACTTCATGTCGAAAACTGGTACGCCCAAGCTCCAGTCGTTGTCAATCGGGGCATTGAGTCGCTTGTTTAGCGCTATGCGGGTGTCGCATTAAGTTGATCAACTCACAGATTGTAGAGTGATGACAGGTCCGGGTCCTTCGCCGCGACGGTGCGCGCAAGATCAACGATGACCTTGGCCTGCTTCCACGTCGCGTCGTCCTGCATCTTGCCGTCGATCATCACCGCGCCGCTGCCGTCCGGCATCGCATCGAGGATGCGTCGCGCGAAGGCGACCTCCCCGGGATCCGGGCTGAACACGCGCTTGGCGATCGGGATCTGCGAGGGATGCAGCGTCCAGGCGCCGGCGCAGCCGAGCAGGAAGGCGTTGCGGAACTGCGTCTCGCACGCCATGGCGTCGGAGAAGTCGCCGAACGGCCCGTAGAAGGCCTTGATGCCGTTGGCGGCGCAGGCATCCACCATCTTCGCGATCGTGTAGTGCCAGAGATCCTGCTGGGCGATGGCGCGGACGCCGCCGTCCCCGGGATCAGCCAGCACCTTGTACTCGGGGTGCCCGCCGCCGACGCGGGTGGTCTTCATCGCGCGCGAGGCGGCGAGGTCGGCCGGGCCGAGGCTCATGCCATGCATGCGCGGGGAGGCGGCTGCGATCGCATCGACATTCTTCACGCCTTCCGCGGTCTCGAGGATGGCGTGGATCAGGATCGGCTTCTTCAGCCCGTGACGCGCCTCGAGCTGGGCGAGGAGCTGGTCGAGGTAGTGGATGTCCCAGACGCCCTCGACCTTGGGCAGCATCACGACGTCGAGCTTGTCGCCCACCTCGCCGACGATGCGGATCAGGTCGTCCAGCATCCACGGGCTGTTCAGCGCGTTGATGCGGGTCCACAGGCCCGTCGTGCCGAAATCGACCGCCTTGGCCATGGCGATGAAGCCCTCGCGGGCGGCTTCCTTGGCGTCGGCCGGGATCGCGTCCTCGAGGTTGCCGAGCACCACGTCGACCTGGGCCACCAGGTCGGGGACCTTGGCGCGGACCTTTTCCAGATGCGGCGGGACGAAATGGATCATCCGCTCGAGCCGCACCGGCAGCTCGCGGAAGGGGGAGGGCGCGCCGATCGCCAGCGGCTTGAACACATTGCGGGCGAGCTTCATCGCGGATCTCCGGTCGGCAGGTGTGTTGCGCCGCAATATGACGGAGGACGTGCGTCCGGCCAATCCGCCAAGGGGAGGATCAGCCCCAGCGCCGGTGGCCCCACATCCACTGCGCGGGCCGCTCGCGGATCCAGCGCTCGAAGATGGCGTGCAGCGCGGCGGTTGTGGCGGCGACGTCGGCGGTGCGGTCGCCGGTGCGCGCGACGGGGACGCGCTCGCCCTGGACTTCGAAACGCGCCCCCTCCAGGCGGATCACGCGGATGGCGACGAGTGGCACGCCCTGACTGCGCGCCATGAGCGCGGGGAAGGGGTTCGACGGCGCGGGGCGGCCGAAGAAAGGGACGGCCACGCCCCGGTGCTCGCGCAGGTCCGCCAGCACTGCGACGTCCCCGCCGCTGCGCAGGATTCGCATCAGCTTGAAGACCGTGTCGTGGCCCTTGCTGAACAGCCCCAACGGGTAGAAGGGCGCGCGCGTCGCCGTCACGAAGTCGTCGACGAGCGGGTTCTTCAGCGACTGGTAGACGCCGGCGATGCGCAGGCCCGTCTGGCGGGCGGCGACGCCGCAGATCTCCCAGTTGCCGGTGTGCAGCGAGGCCAGCACGAAGCCGCCGCCCCGCATCAACGCCATCAGGGAGGGGTCGATCGTGATTGCGATGCGGGAGCGGTCGGCGTGGAGCGCGTCCAGGTGGAACGCCTCGGCGAATGTGCGGCCCAGGACCTCCCACATCTCGCGCAGGATGCGCTCGCGCTCCGCCTCCGGCAGTTCCGGCATTGAGGCTGCCAGGTTCAGACGGGCGCGCCGGTGGCGGCGCAGATGGGGCGCGATGGCGCGCCAGAGCCAACCGGATACCGCCGAGGCGGTGTCGAGGGGCAGGGCACGCGCTACGGCGGCCACGATCCGGAAGCCCCAGTATTCGAGCCGCATGAGGATGCCGGCGGCCCGCGGCGCCTTCGGCCGCGCCGCCGCGTTCTCCTCGACTTCCGTGCCGCTCACCCGTTCGTCCGCCGCTGTCCGATCGCTCCGGCCGCTCCGCTACCATGCCGGGCCCGCCGCCGGAAGCGTTCTGCGTCGGCCGACCTGGCGAGAGACGGGTTTCGGGTCCTCAACGATTGCCTGTTGCAAGGACAGAGGAGAGGCGCGGACCCGGTCCCGGCGGGGGCGCCCTCCCGCAGCGCCTCGCGTTCGGTTGACGGGACGGGCCGGGGGGCTTAGCTCCCCTCGCAACGGCTCGCGCGAGCCTCGGCCATCCAAGGAAGTCGGCTTGACGAGCGTCCTGTCCCTCGCGTTGCCCTTTTTCGGGCTGATCGCGCTCGGCTTCCTGTGCGGGAAGCTGATGCGCTATCCCGAGGCCGGGCTGCAGTGGATGAATTTCTTCATCGTGTACGTCGCCCTGCCGGCGCTGTTCTTCAAGCTGATCGCGGCGGCGCCGTTCGAGCAGCTGGGCAACTGGCCTTACATCGTGACGACGACGCTGTGCACCTACGTGGCCTTCTCGCTGGCGTTCACGGTGGGCATTATCGCGACGCGCGGTAAACTGCGCGAGGCGACGGTCCAGGGGGTGATCGGCGCGTATTCCAACATCGGCTACATGGGTCCCGGCCTCACCATCGCCGCCCTGGGGCAGGAAGCGATCGTCCCGACGGCGCTGATCTTCGTCTTCGACAACATCCTGTTGTTCACTCTGACGCCGTTCCTGATGGCGCTGGGCTCGGACCAGAAGCTGAAGATCGGCGAGACGGCCTGGTATGTCGTGAAGCGGGTGGTGACGCACCCCTTCAACATCGCCACCGCCGTCGCCGTCGCCGCTGCCTATGTGAAGTTCGTTCCGCCGGCGCCCGTCGATGCGATGCTTTCCTTCCTGAAGAACGCCGCCGCGCCCTGCGCGCTGTTCACGATGGGCGTCACCGTGGCGCTGCGGCCGCTGCGCAAGGTGCCCTACGAGCTGCCGCCGGTGCTGTTCATCAAGCTGGTGTTCCACCCCGTGCTGGTGTGGGTGCTTCTCTCGTGGATCGGCAATTTCGAACGCGAGTGGGTGTTCACCGCCATCCTGATGGCCTCGCTCCCGCCGGCGCTGAACGTGTTCGTGATCGCCAACCAGTACCAGGTCTATGTCGAGCGGGCGTCGACGGCCGTCCTCGTCGGCACGATGGTCTCGGTGGTGACGGTGACGTGGCTGCTCTACGCGATCAGCCATGACACCATCCCCTACGACCTGTTCCCCTGAGCGACCCCGCCGCCGGTGTCAGACGGCGGCGCCGAGCCCCTGCCGCATGACGAAGCGGCGCAGCGGCGGGATCGCCGACAGCGCCATCAGCCCCGCGCCGCGCAGCGCGTCGACCGGCAGCAGGCCGGCCAGCAGCGAGCGGTTGAGCGCATCGACGGCCAGCGTCCTCATCCGCACGTCGCCGGCGCGGCTCGCATCGTAGGCGGCGAGCTTCGACGCGGCGCCGGGATCGCCGCCCGGCCGGCCGAGGGCGGCGACGAGCGCCGCGACGTCGCGCAGTCCGAGATTGAGCCCCTGCGCGCCGATGGGCGGGAAGACGTGCGCGGCTTCGCCGACGATGGCTGCGCGGCCGGCCGCGAAGCGCTTCGCCGAGAGCCCCCCCATGGGAACGAGGCCGCGCGGGCCGTCGAGCCGCATCGCGCCGAGCATGGAATGGGCCTGGCGTTCCACCTCCAGCGCGAAGGCCTCCGCGGGCAGGGCATGCAGATCCTCGGCCCGGCGGGGCGTGGTCAGCCAAACCAGGCTAGACCTGCGGCCCTCGAGCGGCACCAGCGTGAACGGTCCGTGGCGCGTGTGAAACTCGGTCGACGTGTCGCGATGCGGCCGGTCGTGGGCGAGGATCGCCGTGACGGCCGACTGGTCGTAGCTCCACTCGCGCGCCTCGATTCCTGCCGCGGCGCGGACCTTCGAGCCGCGGCCGTCCGCCCCGACCGCCAGTGCGACGTCGATCGCCCCGCCCGCGGCCGTCGTCAGCCGGACGCCAGTCTCGCCCAGCGCGACGTCTGCGACGCTGCCCTCGACCAGGACGAGGCCGGGCGTCGCGGCGGCGACGTCGGCCAGCGCGCGTACCAGCGTCGCGCTCTCGACATTGTGGCCGAAGGCGTCGAGGCGCAGTTCGCCCGCGTGGAACGTGATGGGCGGGGCGCGCAGCAGCGAGTCGGTGTCGTCGATGATGGAGAGGCTGGCGAGCGGAGAGGCGTGCGGCGCCACGGCGTCCCACGCGCCAATGCCCTCCAGGAAGGCGACGCTGCCGGCCATCAGCGCGACGGTCCGCCCGTCCGCCCGCTGCGGCGGCGGGGCCACGAGCACGACCGACCAGCCGGCGCGCGCCAGCGCGATGCCGGCGGACAATCCGGCGGCGCCGCCGCCGACCACGCCGATGTCGGCACGCGTCGCGCCGGCAGCTGCCTTCGCCCTGGGGGACTTCGCCATCCTTCCACCTCGCTGCTGCCATGCGCCGCCGGCGAACATCCGTGCCGCGATCATGATGCACGAGATGGATGTAGGACATGACGCGGCGGAGCGTAAGCGGCGGTTCGTCCCAGCCACCGGCAGCCTGCATCCGCAGTGATGCGGATTGCCGTTTGTCGCGGTCCGGGGCTTCGTCTGAGCGGAGCTGCCATGTCGATCGCCCCCGCGGAACCCCGGTTCGCCCGTCGCCCGAGCCCCGACGTCGTCGCGGTGATCGCGATCGGCGTGCTCGTGCTCGGCGCGTGGGTCGCCCTGCTCGTCGAGGCGATGCGTCTGGGCGGGGGGACCGACGCCTTCATACAGGCGCTGTGCCGCCCGGCCGGCGCGAGCGCGACCGATGCGGCCGGGATCGCGTGGTCCATCGCAGTTGCCGCGCTCGTGTGGATGGCGATGAGCGTCGCCATGATGCTGCCGACGGCCGTGCCGATGGTCCTGGGCTTCGTGGATCTCGTCGCCCGGCGCGGGGAGACCGGCGCCCGCGCCTCGGCTGCGCCCGTCGTTCTGACGGCAGGCTACCTGACGGTATGGATGCTCGTGAGCATCCTCGCGGCGGTCGTCCAGGTCGGCGTGGGGGAGGCGGCCTCGCTGCTGCCGCTGCCTGGCCAGGCCGGGACGATTCTCGCGGGCGCGCTCGTCGGGGCGGCGGGCCTGTACCAGTTCAGCGAGCTGAAGATGGCCTTCCTCGGGGCCTGCCGGCATCCGCTGCCCGACCTCGACCGCGACGTCCGGCCGTCGTTGCCGGCCGTGTTCCGCCTCGGCATCGGGCAGGGCCGCCGATGCCTGGGCTGTTGCGGACCCATGATGGCCATCATGCTGGTCGCCGGGGCGATGAACCTTGCCTGGATGGGGATTTTCGCGGTCCTGATGACGATCGAGAAGACGACGACGGGCACGCTCGTCCCGCGCGCCGTCGGCGTTTTCCTGCTCGCGGCCGGCGCCGCGCTGGCTGTTTCGGCCGTGGGGACGGACGCGATCCTGGCATGGATGGCCCGCGGCTGAAGGCCGCTTGCATGGCAAACGTGCAATTTGTCTGGTCTTGTCGCCGCCGGTGATGTTTTATCGCCCGGCGAGCGAGGCGTCCGGCCGAGGCTTGCGCCTTGAGAAACGAAGCGGGCAACGCCTGCGATCCGGTCGGTGGCGGAGAGTGACGACAGAACCCGGCGACGCAGGTCCGTCCCGCAAGCCCTTCGGCACGCGCCTCCCGGCCTATCTGGTGCACTTCTTCACCGCATCGGGAGGAGCGCTCGCGTTCCTCTCGCTGTTTGCGGCCATCGACGGCCATTTCGCCGTGGCGTTCGCATGGCTCGGCGTCGCCCTCATTGTAGACGGCGTCGACGGCACCATCGCCCGCGCCCTCCACGTGCGCGACCGCGTTCCCAACATCTCGGGCGACGTGCTCGATCTCGTGATCGACTTCACGACCTACGTCTTCGTGCCGGCCGGCATCCTCGTGTTCTGCAACATCTGGCCGAAGCCGCTGGCGATGGGCTGGGGGATCATCATTATCGTTTCGGCGGCGCTCTACTTCGCCGACCTGCGCATGAAAACGCCCGACAACTGGTTCGCGGGTTTCCCCGCCGTGTGGAACGTCGTCGTGTTCTATCTCGTCGTGTACGAGCCGTCGGCCTGGGTCGCCAGCGTGATCATCGCGGCGGCCGCCATCGGCCAGGCGATGCCGCTGGTGTTCGTCCACCCGTTCCGCGTCCAGCAGTTCAAGCCGCTCACGCTCGGCATGTGCGTGGTCTGGGCCATCGCCGCGTTCGCCTGCATCGCCGAGGGCCTGAAGCCCGACCCCGTCACCAACGTCGTGCTGCTCGCCTGCGCGGCCTATTTCTGCGGCCTCGGCCTCCTGCGACGCATTCCCAAGCCGAAGGCGGGCTGAGCCCGACGCGTCCGCGGCGCCGACGCCCCGCGGCGCGCGTCAGGCCGCTGTCGCCATGGCGGCCGCTACGTCCGGCGTGAAGACGACGTCCGGTTCGTGGATCTCGTGCTGGTGGAGGACCCGCCGCACGCCCGCCGATGCGCCTGACAGCACGATCCGGGTTCCATTGCGGTTCGCTTTGCGGACGAAGCCGGCCAGCGACTGGGCCGCCGTCGAATCGACGAAGGGCACTCCGCTCATGTCGAGCACGAAGAGCTTCGGCGTCTGGCCGATGCGGTCGAGGACCGCGGCGACCTCGGCGGCCGCGCCGAAGAAGAAGGGGCCCGTCAGGGTGTAGACCGTGACCTCGTCGGCCCCCGGCGGTCCCTCGTAGGGCACCCGCGCCGCGCCTTCGGTATCGGCGACATCGGTCTGGATGATCGGGGTGTGCGTCTGCACCTCCACGAGCTGCGCCATGCGGTGCATGAACAGGATCGATCCCATCACCACGCCCACGGCGATGCCCTCGGTCAGGTCGCGGAACACGACGAGCAGGAAGGTGGCGAGCAGGACCGCCGAGTCGGCGCGCGAGCGGCGCAGGATCGCGGCGAACTCGGCGCGTTCCGCCATGTTCCAGGACACGATCGCCAGCACCGCCGCCAGCGCCGCGAGCGGGATGTAGGAGGCGAGCGGCGCGGCGACGAGCATCAGCGCCAGCAGCGTCGCCGAATGCACGATGCCGGCGATGGGGCTGCGCCCACCGGCGCGCACATTGGTGGCTGTGCGCGCGATCGTTCCCGTCGCGCAGATGCCGCCGAAGATCGCCGAGCCGATGTTGGCGAAGCCCTGCGCCACCAGTTCACAGTTCGAGCGGTGCCGCCGCCCGCTCATGCCGTCCGCCACGACGGCCGACAGCAGCGATTCGATGCCGCCGAGCAAGGCGATGGCGAGAGCATCGGGAAGCAGGTCCGCCATGCGCGCGAGAGAGATCGCGGGCAGGGCGGGCGCCGGCAGGGTGGAGGGAATGCCGCCGAATTTCGAGCCGATCGTTGCGACGGGCCATCCCATCGACGCCAGCGCCGCCGACATCGCCGCCGCCGCGACGATGGCGATGAGGAAGCCCGGCCAGTGCGGCCGCAGGCGGCGCAGCACGAGGATGAGCGCCACCGAGGCAGCAGCCACCGCGACGGCGGCCGGCGTTACCGTCGGCAACGCGTCGCGGATGGCCGCCAGCTTCGGCAGGAAGGCCGCCGGCTCGCGACCCGGCAGCGTCAGGCCGAGCAGGTCCGTGATCTGGCTGGCGAAGATGATGACGGCGATGCCGCTGGTGAAGCCCACCGTCACCGGGTGGGGGATGTACTTGATGTAGGTGCCGAGCCGCAGGAAGCCGATGGCGAGCAGAAAAACGCCGGCCATGAGCGTGGCCAGCAGGAGCCCGTCGATGCCGTGGCGCTCGATCACCGATGCGACGAGAACGATGAAGGCGCCGGCCGGGCCGCCGATCTGGAAGCGGCTGCCGCCCAGCGCCGAGATCAGGAAGCCGCCGACGATCGCGGTATACAGGCCCCGGTCCGGCGTCGTCCCCGACGCCTTGGCGATCGCCATGGAGAGCGGCAGCGCGACCATCGCCACAGTGATGCCGGCGATGACGTCGGCGCGCAGCGAGGCCCAGCCGTAGCCTTCACGCAGCACCGTGACCAGCTTGGGGGTGAACAGCTCGGCGAAGCTCGGCTCGGGACGCAGGGGGGGGCGCACGGCGTTCGTCATCGGCCTCGGGGCCTTTCGCGTGGACGGAAAATTCACTGACTTAGAATGTAGATTTTGAATCCTGCCTCAGATCAAGCCCGTTGCCCAGTCGGGAAGGCTGCTTAAGATGCGGCGGAACCGAGGGAGGCCGGGCATGGTCGAGGGCATTCGCATTCACAGGACGGGCGGGCCGGAGGTTCTGTCCTACGAGACGTTCGACCTGCCGCCGCCGGGCCCGGGCGAGGTGCGCATGAGAAACCGCGCCATCGGCCTCAACTTCATCGACGTGTACCACCGCACCGGGCTCTACCCGGTGCCGCTGCCCTTCGTGCCGGGCGGCGAATCGGCCGGCGACGTGATCGCGGTCGGTCCCGGAGTGACGGGGTTCCGCAAGGGCGATCGCGTCGCGCTGGCGGCGGGCATGGGCGCCTATGCCACCGAGCGCAACGCGCCGGCCTCCCAGCTGGTCAAGATCCCGGCCGCGATCTCCTACGAGACCGCGGCCGCGATGATGCTGAAGGGGCTGACGACGCAGTACCTCGTGCGGCGGACCTACAAGGTGAAGCCGGGCGACGTCGTCCTGCTGCATGCCGCGGCGGGCGGCGTCGGCCTCATTGCCGGCCAGTGGCTCAAGCACCTTGGCGCCACGGTGATCGGAACGGTCGGCGACAAGGACAAGGCGAAGCTCGCGCGCAAGCACGGCTGCGACCACGTCATCCTCTATCGCGAGGAGGACTGCGTGAAGTGCGTGGCGGAGATCACCAAGGGGGCGAAGTGCCATGTCGTCTATGACGGCGTCGGCAAGGCGACTTATCCCGGCTCGCTCGACTGCCTGCGGCCCTTCGGGCTGTTCGTCAGCTTCGGCAACGCCTCGGGCGCCATCGACAATTTCAACATCCTCCATCTGTCGCAGAAGGGCTCGCTCTTCGCGACGCGCCCCACGCTGTTCACCCATACGCAGGACCGCAAGGTGCTGAACGCGATGGCGAAGGACCTCATCGGCGTCGTGTCGAGCGGCGCCGTGAAGATCCCGGTCCGCTCGAAGGTGAAGCTGAAGGACGCCGCCGAGGCGCACCGGCAGTTGGAGGCTCGCGCGACGACAGGAGCGACCGTCCTGATCCCCTGAGGCGGTTCGCAATCCCTGGCGGGGGTGCCCACGGGGGCGCCCCTTCATCGGCAAGGTGTGGATCGACCGCCAAAGCGCTCGCAATCCACCTGTCTTTCGGGCGAAACTCGACCGTCGGGCGGTGGCCCGGCCGGGGCGAGGGGGCCGTGGGGTCATGACAGTCGGTGCCGGAACCGGGCGAGACGGCGTGCCGCTTGTGGCGCTGCGCGGCATCGTCAAGCGCTTCGGCACGCTGACGGCCAACGACCACGTCGATCTCGACGTCATGCCCGGCGAGATTCACGCGCTTCTGGGCGAGAACGGCGCCGGCAAGTCGACCCTCGTCAAAATCCTCTATGGCCTGCTGCAACCCAACGAGGGCGAGATCCGGTGGCAGGGCGAGCCCGTCACGCTGCCGCGGCCCGACGCTGCGATGGCGCTGGGCATCGGGATGGTGTTCCAGCACTTCTCGCTGTTCGACAACCTGACGGTGGCCGAGAACATCGCCGTCGCGCTGCCTCCCGGCGAGGACCTGCGCAACCTCGACGAGCGCATCGCCGCGGTCGGCCGGCGGTACGGCCTCGCGCTCGATCCTTCCCGTCCGGTCTGGACGCTGTCGGCGGGCGAGCGCCAGCGCATCGAGATCGTGCGCGCGCTGCTGCGCGAACCGAAGCTGCTCATCCTCGACGAGCCGACGTCTGTGCTCACGCCGCAGGAGGCGGAGGTTCTGTTCGCAACGCTCGACACGCTGGCGGCCGGCGGATGCGGGCTCCTCTACATCACGCATCGCCTGGAAGAGGTCCGGCGGTTGTGCCACCGCGCCACGGTCCTGCGCGGCGGCAAGGTGGTGGCGGCCTGCGATCCTCGGGCGGAGAGCGTCGCGGCGCTGGCCAGTCTCATGGTGGGCTCCGAGGTGGCCGAGGTCCGGCCCGCGCCAGCCCACGCGCAGGGACCGGTGCGGTTCGAGATGCGCGGCCTGTCCATGGCCTCGCCCGACCTGCACG
>JAIYAB010000457.1 GCA_027489275.1 Hyphomicrobiales bacterium | reverse complement strand
GGCGACGGAGCGGATGAGCCGCGCGTCATAGGCCCAGCCGAGGCAGGCCATGATGACGGCGAGCAGCACCCACGACATGGAGTCGCGGAGCACGAAGTAGAACAGGATCAGGATCGGGAAGAGCGGGATGATGATGAAGGTGTCGTTGAACGACATCAGCACGCGGTCGACCCAGCCGCCCTTGTAGCCGGCGAGAAGGCCGACCACGAGGGAGATGATGCGCGACAGGATCGCGACGACGATGCCGAACAGCAGCGTGTTGCGCAGCGCATAGGTCAGTTGCCAGAACACGTCCTGGCCGCGCGACGTCGTCCCGAACCAGTGCGCCGAACCCGGCGGCACGTCGGGCGCCGCGACGTAGACGTCGATCGGCGAGTGGGGCGAGACGAAGGACAGCGCCGCCATGCCGAACACGAGACCGACAAGGAGCACGCCGATCCGGAACTCGACATTGTAGCGAAGGAGATCGCGCAGGATCGCCAGCATCACGACACCTGCACGCGGGGATCAAGGAGAGGGTAGAGCAGGTCGATCACGAGCACGCAGACCGACACGCCGAGGATGGACACGGTCGTCACGCCCAGCACGAGGCCGTAGTCGCCGGCATAGACGGCATCGACGAGCAGCGAGCCGAGGCCCGGATAGCCGAACACCTTCTCGGTGATGACCGCGCCGTTGAAGATGCCGCCGAGCGACATGGCGAGGCCCGTCACCTGCGGCACCAGCGCGTTGCGCATGACGTAGGAATTGAGGATGCGGCCGCTGTCCACGCCCGCGACCTCGGCATAGACCACGTAGTCCTCGGTCACCACGTTGGATACGAGCGAGCGCATGCCGAGGAACCAGCTGCCGAGCCCCAGCAGGATCAGCGACAGCGCGGGCAGGATCGAGTGCTTGATGACACTGCTGATGAAGGTCCAGTTCCAGCCCTGCTGGATGTTCATGGCCGAACCGCCGCCGATGGGCAGGATCGGCCAGAGGAAGCCGAAGGCGACGAGCAGGGCGAGCGCGACGATGTAGTAGGGCACCGGATGCAGCGCCATGGCGATGACGCCCATCGCCTTGAGTGTGCGGTTCTTCTGGTAGTAGCCCGCGAGACCGCCGAGCCAGTTTCCGAGCGCCCAGGTGATCAGGGTCGAGATGATCAGCAGGCCCGCCGTCCACGGCAGCGCACGGGCGATAAGGGTCGAGACCGGCGTGGGGAAAGCGGAGAGCGACGGACCGAAATCGCCGCGCAGGATGCGGCTCCAGAACGTCACGTACTGTTCCCAAGGCGTGCCCTTGAGCCCGTAGAGCTCCTGGAGCGACCGGCGCATGTGCTCGATCGCTTCCGGCGCCGTGTTGCCGAAGGAGGTCACCACCGCGATCGACTGCTCGACCGGATCGATCGGCGTCGCGTGCGTGATGACGTAGGCGAGGTTCACGCCGATGAAGACGACGAGCGCGAACTGGCCGAAGCGCTTCGCGAAATAGGCGAGGTAGCCGCGCATGGGTTTCTTGCGTTGGACAGAGTGAGGCTGCCGTCGCCGCTATGTCGAGGTGATCCGGGCGGCGCGTGGGAGGCGGGCCTGAGCCCGCCTCCCCGAAGCCGTCAGTTCGCAGGCTTGATCTTCACGAACATGTAGCGGGAGTTGCCCCAGTTCGTGACGGGATTGGCGTACGGGTTCTCCGCAGTCGGCCAGCCCGTCCAGTAGGTCGTGTCCATGGCAGTGAACACGTTGTAGGCCATGAGAGGGATGATCGGCATCTCGCGGACCATCAGCTTCACGTACTCCTTGCCAATCTCGACGCCTTTCGGGTCGTCGAAGCTGATCGAGCGGATCTGCTCGATGTACTTGTCGAGTTCCGGGTGCGACCAGCGCTGCCAGTTGCGCAGCGGCTGCGACTTGCCCGGCTCGGAGACGAACTGCGAGTGCCAGCTGTCCATGAAGAAGGACAGATCATTGTGCCCGCCCCATGTCTCCACGCTCCAGCCGATGAAGCTGTCGAAGTCGCCCGCCGCGCGCCGAGTGAGCAGCGTGCCCTGCGCGACGTCGACCTTGGCGTCGATGCCGAACTGGCGCCATTGCTGCACGATCATGCTGCCCGCGCGGGTCATCACCGGGCGGAAGTCACCCTCGACCATCAGCCGGACGGTGAACGGCTTGCCGTCCGGACCCATCCACTGGTTGCCCTGCTTCTTGTAGCCGGCGCGCTCCAGCAGCTCCGTCGCGGCCTGCGCATCGGGCTTCCACCAGCCGGTGACGAAGGCCCGCGCGATCTCGTTGGCGTCGGTCGGGATCTGGTCGCCCATCGAGGGACGCAGCATGTCGGCGATCTGCTTGCCGACCGCCGGGTCGTACGGCTTGATCTTCCGCTTGCCGGTGTCGAGCTCGAAGTCCTTCAGCCACCCTTCCATCTGGAAGTGGTAGGCATCCGGATGCACACCCGTCGGCGGGACCGCGATGGCCGAGATCGTCGCAGCGCCGCGATAGGCGGCCATCACGACGGCCTTCGGATCGATGACCATGGCGAGCGCCCACCGCACGTCGCGGTTCTTGAAGTGCTCGTTCTGCGTGTTGAAGACCACGGCCGGCAGGGTCGGATCCGGGTGGCCGTAGGGGAAGCCCTTGAACCAGGCGCGCGTCGCCTTGTTCTTGGCCAGCGTGAACATGCCCTCGGGGGCGATGTCGTGGATGACGTCGAGTTCCTTGTTCAGCTGCGCGATGACGCGCTTGTCCGGCGGGCCGGGATCCACATAGGCGAGGTAGCGCGGCGCGGGTTGGCCGAAGCGACCGAGCGTCGTGCGCTGCCAGTCCTCGCGGCGCTGCCAGATGTACCACTTTCCGTCCGGATCGAAGCTGTGCAGCGTGTAGGCGCCGAGCGAGACCGGCTTGTTGAAGTCGAACTTCACCGGATCTTCGACCTTCTCGAAGATGTGCTTCGGCATGATCCAGATGCCGGCCCAGCGCACGGTGAAGTTGGCGTGGAAGCGCGAGTTCGGCTTCTTCAGCTTGAAGACGACCGTCTCGGCGTCGGGCGTCTCGACGGAGGCGACGTTGTTGATCAGGACCGCTGAGAACCGCATCGACGGGTTCTTGATCATGATGTCGACGGTGGCCTTCACGTCCGCGGACGAGAACTCGACGCCGTCGCTCCAGAAGATTCCCCGCCGCAGCTTCACCCGCATTTCGGTGAAGTCGGCGTTGTAGATCGGCTTGTCCGCTGCGAGGGAGTTGTCCCAGGCGCCGTCCAGGCCCTTCTCCGGATCGATGTACCAGAGCGTGTCGAGCGCGACCTGCTGCAGTCCGTTCGACTGGCTGCCCGCGTTGATCGCCCAGATGTTGAACCAGCCGGCGTTTTTGATCGTGCCCTCGGGATTCTCGAGGATCACGAGTTCCTTGCGGGGAATGTTTTGAGGAATTCCCTGGGCTTCGGCAGGCGAATACATGCCCCAGGCCGGCGTAAGGACGCACGCAGCAAGAAGCATCGCACGAATGCGCTTCATCGTTTCCTCCTCGGTCAAATAGCGCTTGTGTCGCGCCACTTGCTAGGAAGCTTAGCCCTGTGCATGGAGGACAGCAACGAGGAGTCTGTTCAATACCCGAAGGTCCGGTTTGAATGAAACGGCGATGCTGGAGCGAAGGGGAAGTCCGACGTTTTCGGGGGCGTCGGCCGTGGCGTTCGGAAAGGCGGGCGCGCCCGTTACGGCGGGCGACGCTTCGCGGGCCACGCTCAGGAACAGGGAATGGTCAGTGGAAATGGCATTGCGCCGTGGCTGACGTCGCCGATCAAGCGATAGCGCTCTGAAGCGACCTGGGCTCTGCGCAGGCCGACGGCGCAGATCGCATGCTGCGAGAATGGCGGAGACGGAGGGATTCGAACCCTCGATAGGGCTTTACAACCCTATAACGGTTTAGCAAACCGCCGCCTTCAGCCGCTCGGCCACGTCTCCGTGGGCTCTCGGATACGGGGTGCGCGGCGGGTTGTCAAAGGGGATTGGCAGGCAATCTGCTGCAAGAGCTGCGGTGGTTGTGACCAGCGGCACGGGGTCGCGACGGTTGACGAATCGCTTTTTCTGAATGGACGGGCGATGCAGTTCGTGTAATTGAACGCCGTTACACGCTGCGTTGGCATTGGACACCTCGGGTCGTGTACAGCGCAGGCGGCCGTTCGGCGGATCGCGTTGGCTCCACGTCAGGTCATCAGTACGGGTTCCGATGAAGACGAAATCCTCCAGTGCCATGATCACCGGTATTCTGTTTCGCCTCGCCATTCTCGCGTGCGGGATCGGCGGCGTGACGGCCGCGTTGTTCGCAGCGGCCGGGGCCCTCGAGCACCGCGCGCAGCCGCCGGCGGCCGATGCCGCGAAAGTGGGGCCGACCTTCGCCGCGCGGGACACGGTTCCGCCGCGCGCCCGCCCCGTAGAGACGGTGCCCGTCGCCGCCCAGGCACCTGGCCGACCGGGCGCTGCGCTTCCCGCCGACCGCCCGGCCGCGCAGGCGCCGGCCGCAGCGCGGCAGGAGGCGGCCCTGCTGCCGCCCGCCGCCGAGCAGGCGCGGGCGATCGCCCCGGCAGAACCGGTGATCGAACAGCCGGCGCAGCGGCCTGCGCTGGATGTCTCGCGCACCCGCCCGACCGCGGCCGCCACCGCGTCCCTCGACCCGGCTGCCCGGCCCGCGCTCGGAATCGACGAGACGCCGCCGGCCGCCGCATCCGCGCCGACTGCCGGACCCTCCGGAGCATCCTCGGCAACGCCCGCTGGCCGTCCGCAGCGCGGGGCGCAGGGTTGCACGCAGTACCGCACCTACGACGCCCGCACCGGCACCTACCGCGGCTTCGACGGCAAGGTGCGCGAATGCAACGCCGTCGCGAGTAACTGACGCAACTTCAGATTGTAGCGTCCCCGGCTATTGCACCGATGGCGCTAGATGGCCCATCATTGCAACCCTGCATGTATCGGCCCGGATGACTGCAATGCGTGCCGGGCCACGAAGGGGAGGGGACTGATGCGGCTCAACAAGCGGATCCTGTCGGTTGCGATGGGAGTGGGCGCCATGGCGGCGCTGGCGGGCTGCGCGTCCGACGAGCGTGGCATGGGGCTGCCATCGGTCAGCACGCCCTCCGTGCCGCCGAAGATCACGCTCGACCAGATGGTCGGGAAGTGGGGCATCGGCGCCTATCACAAGGATACCGAGCGGGCCCGCACGCTTCCGCAGGCCCGCGCGGCCTGCAGCAATCCCTATGTCATCACGAAGGGCCCCAACGGGGGTGTCATGATGCACGTCGCCGACAGCGCGGAGCTGTTCGAACTGAAGCTGAAGGTGGCGCCCGACGGGCGGACCTTCGTCGGCCCCGACGGTCCTCCCGGGGATCTCTGGGACCGCGAGATCCTGGCTTACGAGCAGGACATCATCACGACGCGCTTCAGCGACCCCGAGGTCGTCCAGCGCTACGGCACGATGGTCTTCGTGCGCTGCAAATGAGAGCGCCCCGTCGGCGCGGCGGCCATCGTCGCGGCCAGCCGCAGGGGATCAACCCATCCATCCCGCCCGTGAGGTAGCGAATGGTCAAGGACAAGTCGACTTGGAGGGTGCGCGACGCGCTCTTCGCGATGGGCGTCGCCGCCGTGATGGCCGCCGCCCCCGCGACGGCGCAGACGACGCAGAGGCCCTCCGATCCCCATGCCGAATGGGATCTCGAGGAGCAACCCGGCTACCAGCCGTCCGCATCGGAAGAGCGGCTGTCGGCCCAGTGGGAGCGCCAGCCCGTCTTCTTCCGGACGAACGAGCCGGCCGGGACGATCGTGGTGAACACCGCCGAGCGGTATCTTTACGTGGTGCAGGGCAACAACCGGGCCATGCGCTACGGCATCGGCGTCGGCCGCGAGGGCTTCCAGTGGAAGGGCCTCGTCACCATCGTGCGCAAGCAGGAATGGCCGGATTGGCGTCCGCCGCCCGAGATGATCCAGCGGCAGCCTTACCTGCCCCGGTTCATGGCCGGCGGTCCGGGCAACCCCATGGGCGCGCGCGCCCTCTACCTGGGCGGCACGGTGTACCGAATCCACGGAACGAACCAGCCCTGGACGATCGGCTCCTCCGTCTCGTCCGGCTGCTTCCGGCTCGTCAATGCCGACGTCATCGACCTGTACGAGCGGATTCCCGTCGGTACGAGGGTGGTGGTGCGGCAGGCCGCCGAACTGTGAAGACCCGGGCAGGCGCCGCGACCGCGCGGCGCCCGTCCCCCGCCGCCTGACCCTCTCCCACGAAACGCCCCGCCGAGGATGACGCCGATGCCGGCTTCCCAGATCGCCGCCTTCACACGCACCGCCGCCCTGGCCGCCGGTCTGGCCGGCGCCGCGCTCGCGCTCGCCGCGCCGGCTGCCGCGCAGACCCTGAAGGCGGTGAAGGACCGCGGTACGCTCAACTGCGGCATCAGCCAGGGCGTGCTGGGCTTCTCCACCATCGACGACAAGGGCGTCGCTTCCGGCTTCGACGTCGATTTCTGCCGCGCCGTGGCCGCGGCCGTGCTCGGCGACCCGACCAAGGTCAAGTTCACGCCGCTGTCGACGACGGACCGCTTCACGGCGCTCAAGAGCGGCCAGATCGACATCCTGTCGCGCAACTCGACTTGGACCATGAGCCGCGAGACGGAACTCGGCCTCGCCTTCCCGGTCGTCACCTATTTCGACGGCCAGGGCTTCCTTCTGCCGAAGTCGCGCAACGTGCTGTCGGCTGTGGAGCTCACCGGATCGAAGGTGTGCGTGCAGGCGGGCACCACCACGGACGACAACCTCGCCGACTATTTCTCCGCCAACGGCATGAAGTTCGAGGCCGTCAAGGTCGCGAACGCGGCCGAGGCGCTGGCCGCGTACAAGGCGGGCACCTGCAACGTGCTGTCGAGCGACATCTCGCAGCTCTACGGCGAGCGCCTGAAGCTCGACGTGCCGACCGACCATCTGGTTCTCCCCGACGTGATCTCGAAGGAGCCCCTGGCTCCCGTCGTGCGCAACGACGACTTCCAGTGGTTTACCGTGGTCAAGTGGGTCGGTTTCGCGCTGATCAACGCGGAAGAGGCCGGTATCACGTCGCGTAACCTCCCGGACGCCATGAAGTCCACCAAGCCGGACGTGCGCCGCCTGGTCGGCCAGGATGGCAATTTCGGCCAGCAGATCGGCCTGTCGCGCGACTGGGCGGCGGCGGTGATCAAGGCCGTTGGCAATTACGCCGAGATGTTCGAGCGCAACCTCGGGACCCAGTCCAGGCTCGGCATTCCCCGCGGCGTCAACCAGAACTGGCTGACCGGCGGCATCCTGTTCGCGCCCCCCATCCGCTGATCCGGGCGGAGGCGGGCGTTCACCGCTTGCTGCGCGCCGGCTCGTCGTCCGTAGGCCATTCGCATCGGTTGTGGATGTCGGTGGCCGCGACGGCGGCATGGGCCATGGCGACGACCACCTGGTCGAGCCCGCGCACGACGTCGCCCGCCGCATAGAGGCCGGGCACGGTCGTGAGGTTGTGGTCATCCACGACGAGGGCGCCCGTCTCGTCACAGCGCGCGCCGAGGCGGCGTGCCATATCCGAGCGGACGATGCGGCCCAGCGCCGAGTAGAGCACCTCGAACTGCAGGTCGCGCCCGGCCCCGGTCCGCATCGCCACGATCCGGTCCCCCTCGCGGTCGAGCGATACGACCGGATCCTCGATGACGGTGACGGCGTGTTCGGCGACGCGCTGGCGCTCCTCCAGCGTCATGGCCATCGGCTGGCCGAGCGTCATCAGCGTCACCTGCCTGGCGTAGGTGCGGGCGATGAACACGGCCTCGCCCAGGCCCCGGCTGCCATGGCCGATGACGCCGATCGAGCGTCCGCCGGCCTCGAACCCGTCGCAGATCGGGCAATAGCGCACGAGGCCGCGTCGCACTGCGTCGGGCAGGCCGGGAAGGTCAGGCTCGACGTCGTCGGCGCCCGTGGCCAGCAGGACGCGTCGGGCCGTCACGTCTCGCGCCCCGCCTCCTGTCCCGTTGATCGTCGCCCCGAAAAGGCCTTCGTCGCTGACGAGGCGCGTCACCTCGGCGGTCTCCACCGAAAGGCCGTACCGGGCGAGATGCTCGCGCTGGCGTGCCAGGATTTCGGGGCCTGAAATTCCGTCGGCAAAGAAGGGGATGTTGTGGCTCTGCGGGATCCTCGCGGCGCGGGACCGGCCGGCATCGACCAGCGCGACGCGGCGGCCGAAACGGGCGAGATAGAGCGCGGCGGTGAGGCCGGCGGGGCCGGCTCCCACGATGAGGCAGTCGAGTGGCGGCATGAGCGTGACCCTGTGCGAGCGACGCCCCGACAACCGCCGACGCCGCCCGAGGTTCAATCGCCCATGCGTCAGCGTCCCATGAAGAGTTGCGGCAGGAAGGTGGTGAGCGGCGGCCAGTAGGTAATGGCCGCGAGCACCGCCAGCAGCGGAATCAGCCATGGAACGATGGCGCGCGACATTGCTTCGATGCTGACGTCTGCGATCTTCGAGGTCACGAACAGCACGACGCCGACCGGCGGCGTGATCGTGCCGATCATGAGGTTGAGCACGAAGATCAGGCCGAACTGGACCGGATCGATCCCGAACTGCGCCGCCGCCGGCGTCAGGATCGGGATCAGGATCAGCATCGCCGCCAACCCCTCCATGAAGCAGCCCACGAAGAGCAGCATCAGGTTGACGACGAGCAGGAAGACCAGCGGGTTGCCGACGAGGTCGACGATCATCGGCCCGAAGGTCTGCGGGATGCGCGAGATCGAGAGGCACCAGCCCAGCGCCGCGGCGGTCATCACCAGGGCGAGCACGACGCCGACGGTCTCGACCGTCTCGACCGCCAGGCGCGGCAGGTCGGCGAGGGTGAAGTCCCGGTAGACGAAGAGGCCCAGGATCAGAGCGTAGACGGTGGCGACGCCCGCCGCCTCGGTCGGCGTGAACAGCCCGCCGATCATGCCGCCGAACAGGATGACGGGCGTCATCAGCGCCCAGTGCGCGCGCTTGTAGGCAATCCAGAGGTCGCGCGTGCCGGGGAAGGGGTGCCGCGGCATGTTCCGCCGGCGCGCGACCTCGGTCACCATGGCCATGAGCGCGCCGGCCATCAGCAGGCCGGGGATGATGCCGGCGAGAAACAGCGCGCCGATCGAGACGTCGGCCGAGACGCCGTAGATCACCATGGGCAGCGAGGGAGGGATGATCGGGCCGATCGTGGCGGAGGCGGCGGTGATGGCGGCCGCCGTCTCGGCGTCGTAGCCCTCCTTGCGCATCGCCTTGATCTCGAGCGTTCCGACGCCGCCCGCATCGGCGACCGCGGACCCCGACATGCCGGCGAAGATGACGCTTGCCAGGATGTTGGCGTGGCACAGCCCGCCGCGCAGCCAGCCGACACAGGCCGTGGCAAACGCGAAGATCCGGTCGGTGACGCCGGCCGAGTTCATGATGTTGCCCATCAGGATGAACAGCGGCGCTGCGAGCAGCGGGAAGGAGTTGGCGGCGTTGGCGATCTTCTGGGGCACGATGCCCGGCGGGATGCCTGCGAACCAGACGAAGGCAAAGCCGACGAGTCCCATCGAGGCGAACAGCGGAACGCCGGCCAGCAGGGCCACGAACCAGGCCCCGAGAATGTAGCTCATCGTGGTGATCACAGCGGCTGCGCTCCCGGCTCGGCCTCAGCGGGCGTGCGTCCGGCCAGAGCCAACGCTGCGTCGGCGATCGCCTGTCCGATCAGAAGGAGAGCCGCGAACGGGATCGGCAGGTAGAGCAGTCCCGCCGGGAGGGCGAGGCTCACCCACTCGATGTCCCAGTTCCGGGGGATCAGCGGCGTACCGTACCAGAGAAGGCATGCCGCGAAGAGGATCACGCCAGCCTGGATGACGAGTTCAGCGCCGAGCCGCGCGATCCTCGGCAGCTTGTCGAGGAAAACCGTGATGCGGATGTGGCTGCGCCTGCGCGACGCCAGCATCAAGCCGACGAAGCCGGTCCACACCAGCAGGTGCTGGGCCATCTCCTCCGACCACGTGACCGGCCGGTTGAACAGGCGCGTCACCACGCCGATCACGACGCAGCCTAGCAGCGCCAGCAGCAGCAGGACTGCGGCCAGGCGGATCAGGCGGTCGAGGGCCTGGACGAAGGCGGGCATGGGGGCCTGGGGGCGGGAACGGCGCATCGAACGGGGAAGAGGCGTGCGTGCAGCGGCCGCACCGGGCCGGCCGGACGCCGCGGGCCCTGCCCGCGGCGTCGGTTGGACTCAAAGACCCTTCAGCGTGTCGAACGAGCCCTTGCCCCAGCGCTCCTCGAACTTCGCGGGGACGGAGGCCAGCACCGGCTTGCTCCACGCGGCGATGTCGGGCTGGATCACGGTCATGCCCGCAGCCTTCAGCGTGGCAACCAGCGACGCCTCCTGGCCCAGCAGTTCCTTGTCCTGCCAGGCGCCAGCCTCGTCCATGGCGGCGCGCATGACGGTGCGGTCCGCCTCCGAAAGGCCTTTCCAGAAGCCCTCGTTCACGATGACCATGCGCGGCGTGATGATGTGCTCGGTGAGCACCAGGAACTTCTGCACCTCGAAGAGCTTGGCGCTCTGGATGGTGGGGAGCGGGTTCTCCTGCCCATCCACCGCGCCCTGGCTGAGCGAGAGGTAGAGCTCCGGGAAAGCGATCGGCGTCGGGCGGGCGCCCCAGGCCTCGGCCATGGCGCGGAACACGTCGACCGGCGGCACGCGCAGCTTGAAGCCGGCCATGTCGGCGGGCGACTTCACCTCCTTGTTGCCGGTCGTCAGGTGGCGCTTGCCGTAATAGGTCACCGTCAGCATGCGCATGCTGCGCTTGGCGGCGAGTTCCTCGTTGATCTTCGCGAAAATCGGCGACGAGCTTGCCTTGGCGAGGTGCGCCGCGTCGCGCCACAGATAGGGCGCCTCGAAAAGGGTGAGTTGCGGCAGGAAGGCGCCGAGCGCGCCGGCGCCGTCTGTGGTGAACTGCAGCGCGCCGGCGGACACCGATTCCATCATGTCCTTGCCGCTGCCGAGCTGGCCGTTGGCGAAGACCTGGATGTCGATGCGGCCGGAGGTCTTCTCCTTCACCGCCTTCGCGATGCGCTCGATCATCTGCACCTGCGGGTGCGACGGTGCGAGCAGTTCGCCCCAGCGCACGGACATGGCCTGCGCGCGCAGGACGGTGGGCATGGCGACGGCCGAGGCCGCGGCTGCGGCGCCCAGCATGAAGCCGCGGCGATGCGTCGTGATGGGCATGGTGTCCTCCCGAGGACTCGTGTTTTTGGTACGACCTGCGACACCCGCCCCGGGGCACGCGTCGATGGCCGTTGCGCTCAGGCTCGCGCCGGCGGGCGACCCTGTCAACCACTGACATGTCAGTTGCGTCCGCTCCATGTGCGGACAACCGCACGGGCGCGCGCTATGGTGCAGCCCGACAGCCAGGGAGCCTCCGCCATGACCACACACCAGCGCCAGTTCTCGAACCCTATCGACCCGGTGAAGCTCGACAAGCTTGCCGAGGTGGCGGTGAAGGTTGGGCTCGGACTCCAGCCGGGGCAGGACCTCGTGATGACGGCGTCGGCCGAGGCGCTGCCGCTGGTGCGCAAGATCGCCGAGCACGCCTACAAGGCCGGTGCGGGCCTCGTGACGCCGCTGCTGTCGGACGAGCAGGTGACGCTGGCGCGCTACCGTTTTGCCAATGACGCGAGTTTCGACCGCGCCGCGGGCTGGCTCTACGAGGGCATGGCCAAGGCGTTCGACGGCAACGCGGCCCGCCTTGGCGTGGTCGGCGACAACCCGATGATGCTGGCCGAGCAGGAACCCGCAAAGGTGTCGCGCGCCAACAAGGCGAACTCGACCGCCTACCAGCCTGCGCTCGCCCGCATCACCGGCTTCGACATCAACTGGAACCTGGTGTCCTACCCGACGGCGGCTTGGGCGAAGCTGATGTTCCCCGGCGAAGAGGAGTTCGTCGCAGTCAACAGGCTCGCAGAGGCGATCTTCTCGGCCTCGCGCGTCGACCGGGACGACCCGATCGCGGCGTGGGCGGAGCACAATCGGAACCTGCACGTGCGCCGCGACTGGCTGAACGGTCACCGGTTCGCAGCGCTGCACTTCAAGGGACCGGGCACGGACCTGACGGTCGGCCTCGCCGACGGCCACCTGTGGCAGGGCGGCGCATCGACGGCGAAGAACGGCATCACCTGCAACGCCAACATCCCGACCGAGGAGGTGTTCACCTCGCCGCACGCGATGCGCGTGGACGGCACCGTGACCAGCACCAAGCCGCTCTCCTACCAGGGCACGCTGATCGACCAGATCGCCGTTCGTTTCGAAGGCGGCCGTATCGTCGAGGCGAAGGCGGCGAAAGGCGAGGAGGTGCTGGGCAAGGTGCTCGACACCGACGAGGGCGCGCGCCGGCTGGGCGAGGTGGCGCTGGTGCCGCACTCCTCGCCGATTTCCAGCAGCGGCCTGCTGTTCTTCAACACGCTGTTCGACGAAAACGCGGCCTGCCACATCGCACTCGGCCAGTGCTACGCCAAGACCTTCGTCGACGGCACGAAGCTCACGCCAGAGCAGATCGCCGCGCAGGGCGGCAACAAAAGCTTCATCCACATCGACTGGATGATCGGCTCGAACGAGATCGACAGCGACGGCGTCCACGCCGACGGCCGCCGCGTGCCGGTGTTCCGCAAAGGCGAGTGGGCCTGATCGCTCACAGGCCGAGATAGGCCTGGCGGACGCGATCGTCCGCCAGCAGTTCGACGCCCGTGCCCGACAGGGTAACGCGGCCGTTCTCCAGCACGTAGGCGCGCGAGGCGAGCCGCAGCGAGACGGCGACGTTCTGCTCGACGAGGACGCAGGTCAGGCCTTCGCGGTTGAGGTCGGCGACGGCGGCGAGCACCGTCTGCACCATCGCTGGTGCGAGGCCGAGCGAAGGCTCGTCGAACATGACGAGTTCGGGCTGGCCCATCAGGCAGCGGCCGATGGCCAGCATCTGCTGCTCGCCGCCCGACAGCGTGCCGGCCGCCTGCGCGGCGCGCTCGGCGAGGCGCGGGAACAGCGCGAGCACGCGCTCCAGCATGGCGGCGCGGCCAGCCCTCGCGCGCGGCAGCATCGAACCCATCAGCAGGTTCTCGCGCACGCTGAGGCTCGGGAACACCTGGCGCCCCTCCGCCACCTGTCCGATGCCGAGGTTGCAGACCGTGTGGCTCGGCAGGCCCGCGATGTCGCGCCCGCGCCACAGGATTCTCCCGCGCGCGGGCCGTAGCATTCCGCCGACGGCGCGGATCAGCGACGTCTTGCCCGCGCCGTTGGCGCCGACGATGGCCACGATGGCGCCTTCGGGCACCTCGAGTCCGACGCAGTCCAGCGCCTGCGCGTCGCCGTAGAAGAGGTCGAGTTCCTCGATCCGCAGCATCAGCCGAGCGCCTCCGTGCCGAGATAGGAGGAGATCACGGCCGGGTCGCGCGTCACCGCCTCGGGCGTGCCCTCGGCGATGGTGGCGCCGTGGTGCAGCACGTGGATGCGGCCGGCGAGCGCCATCACCGCGCGCATCACATGCTCGATGAGGACGAGGGTGACGCCGCGCTCGCGGTTCAGCATGCGCAGCACCGCCACCATCCGGTCGGTTTCGGTCGGGCGCAGGCCCGCCATCACTTCGTCGAGCAGCAGCAGGCGCGGGCCCGTGGCGAGGGCCCGGGCCACTTCGAGGCGCTTGCGGTCCGGCAGGGTCAGGGAGCCCGCCTTCTGATTGCGCCTGTCCCACAGTTCCAGCAGCCGCAGCGTGTCGCCTGCGGCCTCGCGCGCCTGCGCAATGGCGCCGCCGTGCGACAGGCCGCCGATGAGGGCGTTTTCGAACACGCTGAGCCCCGGAAAGGGCCGCACGATCTGGAAGGTGCGCGCCACGCCCGCGGCGCAGACGGCGTCCGGCGAGAGCCCGGTGATGTCCTGCCCCGCGAATACGACGCGGCCGCCGTCCGGGCGGTAGACGCCGGCGATGATGTTGAAGAGCGTGGTCTTTCCCGCGCCGTTGGGGCCGATCACGGCGAAGATTTCGCCATCGGCCACGGAGAGCGAGACATCATCCACCGCCAGCAGCCCGCGGAAGCGCTTGCTGACGCCAGCGACGGCGAGGAGCGTGCTCATGCCTCCTCCTGCGGGATGCCGAGCCGCTTCTTCAGCGCCGGCCAGACGCCGTTGGGGGCAAGCGTGATGATCACGATGAGGCACAGGCCGTAGAACACGGCCTTGGTGCCGGGGGCGTTCAGGCCGGCCTTTTCCGTCAACGCGATCAGCAACTCGCCGAGCGGCGTGAGAATGAAGGCGCCGAGGATCGGGCCGAACAACGTGCCGAGGCCGCCGACGATCGGCGCCAGGATGATCTCGATCGAGCGGGCGACGTCGAAGGTCTGCGAGGGGAAGAGGTTGTTGTAGTAGAAGGCGTAGAACACGCCGCCGACGCTGGCGAGAGCGGCCGAGACGAGCACCGCCGCCATGCGGGCGCGGAACACGTTCACGCCCAGCGCGCGTGCCGCCTCGGGATCCTCGCGCACGGCGAGCCAACGATAGCCGAGCGGCGAGTGCCGCAGCGCCGCGCACAGCACAAAGGCGATGCAGGCCAGCGCGAGGGCGAGGTAGTAGAAGAAAACGGGCCCACCGCGCAGGTTCCACCACGCGCCGCCGCCGCCGGTCGACACGGGCAGGAACAGGCCTGCAGCCCCGCCAGTCCAGGCGAGATGGTCGAACCCGATGCGCGCCACCTCGGCAAAGGCGATGGTCAGCAGCGCGAAGTAGACGCCCTCGATCCGGAAACGGAAGCCGAGCCAACCCACGGCCGCGCCGACGGCCACGCTGGCAAGGATGGCGACGGGCAGGCCCGCCCAGGGGCCGATGCCGAGGCGGACGAACAGCGCCGCCGACACATAAGCGCCGAGGCCGACATAGAGCGCGTGCCCGAGCGAGAGCAGCCCGGCGAACCCCATCATGACGTTCCAGGCCTGCCCGACATAGGCGAACCAGAAGACGAGGACGAGCACGGAGACGACATACCGATCGGCAAAGGCGGGCGCGACCAGCAGCACGCAGAGCAGCAGCGCAAGCAGGACCCGCGCGCGCGGCGGCGTCGCCTTGAGGAGCGTCGCGATCATGCCGCGCGGCGTCCCAGCAATCCCTGCGGCCGAACCGCCAGCACGGCGACGAGCAGGGCGAAGGACACCATGCTCTTCATCGAGGGCGCCACGAACAGGCTGGCCATGGCTTCCGCGACCCCGATGAGGACGCCGCCGACGAGCGCGCCGGCCATGGAGCCCAGCCCGCCGACGATGACGATGGTGAAGGCCAGCAGGGTGAAGGAGGGGGCAAGCATCGGCGTCGCATCGGTGAGCGCGACCATCATCGAGCCCGCCGCGCCGACGCAGGCGAGGCCGATGCCGAAGGTGAGTGCATAGAGACGCTTCACGTCCAGTCCGACCACGGCAGCCCCGACGAGGTTGTCGGCGCAGGCTCGGATCGCGGTACCCGTCAACGTGTAGCGGAAGAAGGCGAACAGCAGGCCGCACACGACAAGCGCAGCGCCTGCCGCATAGGCGCGCACCTTGTCGACGATGACGGGCGAGCCGAAGGGCGTCTCGATGAGCCAGCTGTCGAACGAGTAGGAGAGGTTCGCGTGGCGGGCGTCCGGGCCGAAGACCATCAGCAGGCCGTTGACCATGATGATCGCCACGCCCACCAGCAGGATGAACTGCTCGTGCTCGGGCCGGTCGATGAACGGGTTGATCAGCGTCGCCTGCAGCGCGTAGCCGATCACGAAGAACAGCGCCGCTACCGGCAGCATGGCCAGAAACGGGTCGAGCCGCAGTGCCGTGAACAGCACGAACGCCGTGTACATCGCCAGCACCGCGAACTCGCCATGGGCGAAGTTCACCACCCGCACCACGCCGAAAATGACCGAGAGCCCGAGCGCCATCAGCCCGTAGACGAGCCCCATGAGCAGACCCTGGAGGGCGACTTCGATGACGATGCTGGGCGACATGACCGGGGCGACGCGGAAGACCCCCGTTTATGGGCCGCAACGGCCGGCCGAGGCAAGGGTGGGGCCGGGGAGGGACTCCATCAGCCATCAGCCCCTCCCGTCGCGACGCGCACTGCGCTACATCCGGGACGGAGATCCCGCATCGTCCCGAGAATCGCCATGCCCGGAGCCGGAACCGACCATACGCGACCTGCCCTGGAGGGGGGGCCGGTCGTCATCCTGGTGGAGCCCCAACTCGGCGAGAACATCGGCATGGCTGCGCGGGCCATGGCCAATTTCGGCCTGACGGAGCTCAGGATCGTCGCGCCGCGCGAGCGCTGGCTGCATGCCAAGACGCGCGCGGCGGCGGCCGGGGCCGAGTTCATCCTCGACCGGGCGGCGATCTATCCCGGCGTGCGCGAGGCGATCGCGGATCTCGATTTCGTCTACGCGACGACCGCGCGCGAGCGCGGCCAGGGCAAGCCCGTCGTGGGGCCGCGCGAAGGCGGTCCGATCCTGCGCGCGCGCATCGAGGGCGGGCAGAAGGCCGGCGTGCTGTTCGGGCGCGAGCGGACCGGGCTCGAAAACGACGATATCGCGCTGGCGGACGCCATTCTCACCTATCCTGTGAACCCCGCCTATGCATCGCTCAACCTCGCCCAGGCCGTGCTGATCCTCGGCTATGCCTGGATGGAGGCGCAGGGCGCGCCGCTGCCCTTCACGCAGAAACGCCGCTGGCCGGCGGCCAAGCGCGACATGGTGGTGTCGTTCTTCGAGTACCTCGAGGACGAACTCGAGCGGCGGGGGTTCTTCCGGCCGGAGCACAAGCGGCCGGTGATGAGCCGCAACCTGCGCAACATGTTCCACCGCATGGATCTCAGCGAGCAGGACGTCCGTACCTTGCGCGGCATGATCGTGCGACTGGTCGAGGGTCCGCGCGAGACGCCGCAGACCCGGAAGCGCAAGGGTCCGAAGCAGACGCCCAAGGGCACGCGGCCTGCTCCGGTCGCGGCCGCGCCGGATGGCGGAGGCGAGTGATGAACGGTAGAGGGAGACACGGCATGACGCGACGTGACGTGATCGCCGGCGTGGGCGGGCTGCTGGCCACGCCCGCCCTGTCCTCGAGGGTCGGCGCCGCGGACGGCGACGCCGACGTCGTCGTGATCGGCGCCGGCGCCGGCGGGCTGGCGGCGGCTGCCGACCTGCGGGCGGCCGGTCTGTCGGTCGTCCTCATCGAATCGCGCGACCGCGTCGGCGGTCGGGTGTGGACCACGGAGGTTGCCGGCCGGCCGTTCGATGCCGGGGCGGCCTATGTGCATTTTCGCGAGCGCAACCCGTGGACCGCCATCGCCCGCGACCTCGGCGTCGCGCTGCAGGAGCACCGCGGCTTCGGCCAGGGCCGCGCCTATGACGGCGCGACGCCGCTCGACGCGGACGCCCTGCAGGCCCGGGCGGACGGGCGGCGGCGGCTGTGGCGGCTGTTCGAGGCCTTCGATACGCGCGGCCGGGACACCTCGCTGGGCGGGTTGGCGGAGGGCGAGGGGTCCTATGCACGCCTCGCTGCGGTTCGCTATGGCCAGCAGGCGATCGGCGAGGAGCCGGACGCCATCAGCGTCGTCGATCTGCTGAGCCAGTGGGACGGCGGCGACGAGACGGTACCCGGTGGCTATGGGCGCCTGGTCGAGGCAAGCGCGGCGGGACTCCAGGTGTCGCTGTCCACGCCGGCGACCGTCGTGCGCTGGGACGGCGCCGGCGTGGCCGTGGAAACGCCGCGCGGCGTCGTGCGCGCGGCGCGCGCGGTGGTCACGCTGCCTGTGGGCGTGCTGGCCGCGGGACGTGTGCGATTCGTGCCCGACCTGCCCGGCGAGACCCTCGCGGCCATCGAAGACCTGCGGCCCGGCGCGCTCACCAAGGTGGCGCTGGCGCTCGACGGCGAACGCTTCGGGCTTCCGTCGCCGTCGGATCTTTACGAAACGCGGTCGGGCTTCGTGTTCGAGCTCTTCCCGTTCGGCCGTGACCTCGCATTGGCGACGATCGGTGGAATGCCGGCGCGCGATCTCGTACGGCTCGGCGAGGTCGGCGCGGTGGCCGCTGCGACGGACCGGCTGGCCGACATGATCGGCGGCGCCGTGCGGTCGCATGTGATCGGCGGGCGGCTGGCGGACTGGTGGAGCGATCCGCATGCCCTGGGCTCCTATTCCGTCGCCCGGCCAGGTCGCTTCGCCGCGCGGGCGACGCTCGCGAGGCCGGTCGGCGACCGGCTGCATTTCGCCGGCGAGGCGACCGGCGGCGGCGGCTCGATGACCGTGGGCGGCGCGACGCTGGCGGGCCGGGCGGCGGCGGCGGCGATCCTCGCGGCGCTGCGGCCGGGTTCGGCAACCGCGCGTTAACCACCGCGGGCTTCTCCTCCCCGTGGCGGCCGAGGCGGCCGCGGCGCGGCGCGGGTGGCGATGCAGGTGGATCTTCTCGCCGGAACAGTCCATGACGGAAACGCCGCGATGAGCCTGCGCGCCCATACCATCCTGGTCTTCGATTCCGGCCTCGGCGGCCTCACTGTGCTGCGCGAGGTGATGCGCGCCCGGCCGGACGCGCGTTTCGTCTATGCCGCGGACGACGCCGGCTTTCCCTATGGCCGCTGGGAGGAGGGCGCTCTGGTCGGGCGCATTCTCGCGGTGATGGAGCGGTTGATCCGCCGGTTCGAGCCGGATCTCGTCGTCGTCGCCTGCAACACCGCCTCGACGCTGGTCCTGCCGGCGCTGCGCGCCCGCTTCACGGTGCCCTTCGTCGGCACGGTGCCTGCCATAAAGCCCGCCGCCGAGCGCTCGGCGACGCGGCACGTGGCCGTGCTGGCCACGCCGGGGACGGTGAAACGCGACTACACGCACGAGCTCGTGCGCAGCTTCGCGGGCGATTGCCGCGTCACGCTCGTCGGCTCCAGCCGTCTCGCCGGTCTTGCGGAGGCCTCGCTGCGGGGGGAGACCGTCGACGAGGAGGCCATCCGGGCCGAAATCCTGCCGTGCTTTCCGGCAGACGATCCGCGGACGGACGTGGTGGTCCTCGGCTGCACGCACTATCCGCTGCTGGCCGACGTGTTCGTGCGGGTCGCGCCCTGGCCCGTGACCTGGCTCGATCCGGCACCGGCGATCGCGCGGCGCGTGGTCCACCTCGTCGGTCAGCCGCTGATCGGCCACGAGGGCGACGAGGCGGGGCTTGCGGTGTTCACAGGCCGGCAGGAGGTGTCGCCCGAGCTCGTGCGGGCGTTGGCAGGCTACGGCCTGCCGCTCGTCGACGCGGAGCCCATGCCGGTCGCCTGACGCGAAACCGGGCAGGCTCCTCCTTGTTTGACAGCAACGGCATGCTCGACTAGAGACACGGTCGTCGCGGGCCTTCACGGGCCCGCGCACTCGTTTGACGCACCCGCGGTCCCGAGCGTTCGCTCGCAAGGGGCCTGTCGGCCGGGCAACCGGCACAGGAGGGCGCGTTCCTCAAAAGACGTCCAACCAAGAGGAACTGCGATGACCAAGCGCGCAGAAGCCAAGTACAAGATCGACCGCCGCCTCGGCCAAAACATCTGGGGCCGCCCGAAGAGCCCGGTCAACCGCCGCGAATACGGCCCCGGCCAGCACGGACAGCGCCGCAAGGGCAAGATGTCCGACTTCGGCACGCAGCTGCGCGCCAAGCAGAAGCTCAAGGGCTATTACGGCAACATCTCCGAGAAGCAGT
>JAIYAB010000224.1 GCA_027489275.1 Hyphomicrobiales bacterium | reverse complement strand
TTGATCTCGCAGCGCGTGCCGAACGGTCCGCCGGGCCGGCGGACGGACACGTTCACGTCGGCGCGCAGCGAGCCCTCCTCCATGTTGCCGTCGCAGGTGCCGAGGTAGCGCAGGATCTGGCGCAGCTTCGTCACATAGGCGCGGGCCTCCTCGGAGGAGCGCAGGTCGGGCTTGGACACGATCTCCATCAGCGCCACGCCGGAGCGGTTGAGGTCGACGAAGCTCATCGTCGGGTGCTGGTCGTGCAGCGACTTGCCCGCGTCCTGCTCGAGATGCAGCCGCTCGATGCCCACCGTGATCTGGCCCCCGGTCTCCGGCAGGTCGACGATCACCTCGCCCTCCCCCACGATCGGGCTCTTGTACTGACTGATCTGGTAGCCCTGCGGCAGGTCCGGGTAGAAGTAGTTCTTGCGGTCGAACACCGAGCGCAGGTTGATCTGCGCCTTCAGGCCGAGGCCAGTACGGATGGCCTGGCGCACGCACTCCTCGTTGATCACCGGCAGCATGCCCGGCATTGCCGCGTCGACAAGCGACACGTTGGCATTCGGCTCGTTGCCGAACGTCGTCGAGGCCCCTGAGAAAAGCTTCGACATGGAGGTCACCTGCGCGTGGATCTCCATGCCGATCACGACTTCCCAGTCGCCCGTGGCGCCCTTGATGAGCTTCTTGGGGTCGAGGGTCCGGCTGTCGACGATGGCGTTCATGGGGCAGGCTCCGGCGGGTGCGGCGGGCGATCGTCCGCTTTTGGGTCGTTGGCGGGAGATGGTCAAGGGGCCCACCTGCGCCGCCGCCCCGGACCGCTCTGAACGGCGTCGTGCCGCGTACGGCCACGGCGCCGCCGTTTGCAACCCTGCCGGGTCATCATGCCGCTGGAACGGGCATCGGTTTGCGAGTATTCCTGTGCTTTCATGTGTGTCCGAGTACGTGGATGCGGGCAAGCGAGAACTGAGCCGGAATGATTGCCCAGATCATGACGCCCAAGCGCGGCTTTTCACTCCGCGTACATCTCATCATTTTCGGTCTGATATGCTTCATACCAGCGTCCCTGGCCGTCTGGTTCGTCGGGTTCAACCTTGCGCGCGCCGAACAGCGACGCGTCGAAGGTCAGGCCTTCCGCATCGTCCAGGACTTCTCGCAGGCGGTGGACGCCGAGGTGTCCGCGCTGACGAAGGCGCTGCAGGCGCTCTCCTCGTCACCGGCCCTCGAAATGCGGGATTTCGCCCGCTTCCGCGACCAGGCCGTCGTGGTCGCCGCCGACAACGCGGCCGTGATCGCGCTGCGGGAGCTGTCGGGCCGCCACGTGGTCAACACCCTGCTGCCCCTCGGCACGACCCCGATGCCTGTGACGACCGACCCGGTCCTGATCGCGGCAGACCGGCGGGTCGTGGAAACCCGCAAGCCCGTCGCCACGGATCTCTACATCGGCGTCACGGGCAAGCGTCCCTATGTAACCGTCGTGATGCCGGTCGTCGCGGGGAATGAGGTTGTCCTCCTGTTGTCCATGGCCATCACGCCGGAGAGGATCGGCGAGAAGCTTCGCCTGGGCGCGCTGGCGCAGGAAGGATGGCTCGCGGCGGTCGTCGGAGCCGACCGGCGGGTCATCGCCCGCACGCGCGATTTCGAACGTTTCGTCGGCCGGCCGGCGACCGGGGATCTCGCGCGGGCCATCGAGACGGCGAAAAGCGGGTCTCTTCGCTCCGTCACACTCGACGGAGTCGCCGTGTACACCGTGTTCCAGACCGGGGACGAGGGTTGGACTACTGTGGTGAGCGTGCCGGAGGACGTTCTCAACGCCCCCGTCACCCGCCTGCACGGCTTCCTGGGCCTCGTCGCGGCTCTCGTGGTCGCGGCGACGCTACTCGGCACGTGGGCCTATGGCCGGTTGCTCGGCGGAGAACTGTCGACGCTGGCCGAGAACGCCCGCCGCATGAGCGCGCACAGGCCGCTCGAGCCCTACAGCCTGAAGGTAACAGAGGTGGCCGCGGCGCAGCTGGCCTTCGCGGAAGCCAGCGAGACGTCGGACAAGCTCCTGCGCGAGCTCGACCACCGAGTCAAGAACACGCTCTCCATTGTCCAGTCGATCGCGCAGCGCACCGTCTCCAGCAGTGCGGAGAAGGCCGCCCTGTCGGGCCGCATCGCGGCGCTGAGTCGGGCGCACGAAGCCCTGAGCGAGGCCCGCTGGGAGGGGGTCCGGCTCGCCGGCCTGCTCGAGTCCGTCTGCTTGGCGGAACGCGTCACGATCACCATGCAGGGACCTGACGTCCTTCTGACAGCCCGCACCGCGACGAGCCTCGCCCAGGCATGGCAGGAACTGTGCTCGAACGCGAAGCAGCACGGCGTGCTGGCGAACGGCGACGGAGCCGTTTCCGCGCGCTGGGAGATCGAGGACGGACGGCTCGTCTTCGAATGGCGCGAGGAGGGAACGCGCGTTGCGACCCAGTACAATCCGGCCTTCGGGCTGAAGATCGTCGACCTGTGCGTGGTGCGGCAGCTCAACGGCGCCGTCTCGATCATGCCGGAGGCGAGCGGCTGGCTCATCCGGCTGGCCTTTCCCCTCGAAAGCGAGCTGGGCGTGGCCGCGACACCGGGCGCCGGCGCCTAGAACCCCATCCGCTGCAGCGACTCGACGCCCATCGCCCCAGCGCCGAGCGTGGCCGCGCCCCACAGCAGCGCGGAGGTCCAGTTGGCGATCTGGAACGACACCTGCGGCATCATGCACGCCCCGGCCGCCAGCGGCACCGTGGCCCGCAGCGGGCCGAAGAACCGGCCGATGAACACGCCGGCGATCCCCCACTTCTCGAAAAAGGCGTGGCCTCTCGCCAGCAGTTGCGGGTCCTTCGACAGCGGCCACATCCGGGCGATTCGCTCGTGGTAGTGGTAGCCGAGCCAGTAGGACACCCAATCCCCCAGCGCCGCGCCGAGCGAGGCGGCGATCCAGAGCGGCCAGAACTCGATGCCGGTGACGCCGATCAGCGCACCGATCCCCCACAGGATCACCGTGGCCGGGACCAGCAGCGCGATGAAGGCCAGCGATTCGCCGAAGGCGAGCAGGAAGACGATCGGCGGGGCCCATGCCTCGTGCTCGCGCACGAACGCGATCACCGGCACGGCGAATTCGGGAAGGTTCACCGGCTCGGATCCTCTCGGCGGCAGACAGCGTCATGACGACGTCCGGAAGATAGGCGACGATGGCGCGATTCGAAGACCCCGCGCCCCCGGGGGACGACAGGAGTTGCCGATGCCCGCTTCGGGGAGACCCGCCGAACCCCTCTCCCCGGCCGAGACCGCCGTCATCGAGGTTGCCGTCGAGGACGACCTGCAGGCCATCGTCGCCCTGCACGCTGCCGATGCCGTCGGCGGGCATGGCGACTCCTGGACACCGGAGACCGAGGCCGACTACCGCGCCGCCTTCGCGACCTTGCGGGATCATCCGGACCATACGCTCTACGTCGCGCGGCACGATGGTGCGATCGTCGGTACGTTCCTGCTCAGCTTTCTGCCCGGCCTCACCGGGCGGGGAGCGTTGCACGCGCAGCTTCGCGCAGTGCAGGTGCGCGCCGACCTGCGCGGTCAGGGCCTCGGTGCGCGAATGGTTGCGCGAGCCGAGGACATCGCGCGCGAGAAGGGCGCCGGCGTGGTCGAACTGACCTCGAACCTGCAGCGTACGAAGGCCCACCGCTTCTACGAGCGCCTCGGCTATGCCAGGAGCCACGCCGGCTTCAAGAAGAAGCTCGGCTGACCCCTGGGCGCCCTCACCGCTTCATGCAGCCGGTGTTGAAGGCCTTCCAGGTCTGGCCCTCCGTTTTCCCCGCGCGTTTTCGCCCATGCCACTCGATGGCGCACGCGCGCATGCGCTGCTGGTGCGCGCGCTGCGCGGCGACCGCGCCGTCCTCGGGCAGCGCCGAGGTGTCGGAGGGATCGAGCGGCGCCGACTCCGCCGGCGGCGCCGTCCGCGGCTCGGCATGCGCCGGCCCCGCCTGCTGCAGGCAGGCGGGCAACAGGGCAGAGAGAAGGGCCAGAAACCGCACCATCACGGCGCAATGTCTCTCCGGTTTGCGACACGAACGCAACCGTCGCGCCCCCGTTTCCATGCAGACGCGCCAAAGTGGCTGTGCGCCCCTGCCGGCTTCCGCGACCCGCCGGCGCCCTGTAGCGGCCGGCATCATCATCCCCCGGAGACGACCATGGCACAGACGGGCGCAAAGCCGATCGACCTCTACTTCTGGCCCACCCCCAATGGCCACAAGATTTCGATCATGCTGGAGGAATGCGGCCTTTCCTACGAGGTTCACATTGTGAACATCGGCAAGGGCGACCAGTTCCAGCCCGATTTCCTT
>JAIYAB010000270.1 GCA_027489275.1 Hyphomicrobiales bacterium | reverse complement strand
CATCTCTTCCAGCATGCTCCGCTCACCGTCGTCGCGTACGCCCGAGGACGCCGAGAGGCAGTGATCGAGGTGGTCGCGGATCAGCGTTCGCTTCGCCTCCATCACCGCCTTCTCGACGGCGTGAAGCTGCTGGGCGAGATCGATACAGGGGCGCCCTGCCTCGATCATGCCGATGACGCTGTCGAGATGCCCGCGCGCGCGCTTCAGGCGCTTGGCGACGAGCGCGTGCGATTGATGGTGAGGATGGTCGGTCATGCCGTCTTGAATATCCTCCCCCGGGGGATATATCCAGCCACTCGTCTGACAGATGAGAGATGCGTTGGTGTTTTGTTAGGGATCTTGATCAACACGTTCGGACCCATGAAGGCGGCCGCGCTTCTGAACCGACTGCGCTCGTTGATCGTCGTCCTCGCGGCGATTGCAATCGTCTGCGCGCCGCCCTTCACGCTTGCGGCGCACGAGCCGGCGGCTCTGGCTGCCGCCGAGGTCCAGCGCCATGCGGCTCTCGGCGTTGCCGGCGCCGCGGATCACGATCACGGGCACAGCCACGACGATGCCGATCCGCAAGAGCAGCAGCCCGGACATGTTCACGGCCACGATCCGTTCGACCACAGCCACGATACCGGTCGAGTGGCGGTTGCAACGCCCGCGGTAGGAGCCCTTCCGCGCCAGCGGCAGCACGTTCCCGCGTCGGTCCGGCAGGACGAGGGTCCGAGGGACCGCCTGGAACGCCCACCGCGCGCCGTTTCGTGAGCCTCGCCGTCTGCAGACGGCGTCCGATCCCACTCACGAACAGGACATTTCGATGCATCGACCACACTCGTGGGCGAGGCCGCAGGCGCGCCCATCAGGGCCGCCTCGGGTCGCCGCCCGTGCTTCCGCAGCGCTTCTGGCGCTGCTGGTCAGTCTGGCGCTGTCTATAGCGCCCGCTCTCGCCCATGCGGTCGCCGAAGGAGACAAGGGCTACATCCAGGAGATCACGGGAGTTCACTTCCTCCCCTTCATGTATCTCGGCGCCAAGCACATGATCACCGGCTACGATCATTTGCTGTTCCTGGCCGGCGTGATCTTCTTCCTCTACCAGCCGAGGCACATCGGCCTCTATGTGACGCTGTTCGCGATCGGCCATTCGACGACGATGATCATCGGCGTCTATTTCGACATCGCGGTCAGCTCCTATCTCATCGACGCCATCATCGGCCTTTCGGTGGTCTACAAGGCGCTCGACAACATGGGTGCCTACCAACGCTGGTTCGGCGTGCAGCCGAACACCAAGGCAGCCACTTTCATCTTCGGCCTGTTCCATGGGTTCGGGCTAGCGACGAAGGTGCAGGAGTACGACATCGCGCCGGACGGTCTGCTCACCAACCTGATCGCCTTCAACCTGGGCGTCGAGGTGGGGCAGCTTCTCGCACTGGCGGCCATTCTCATCGCCATCAGCTTCTGGCGGCGCACCGACAGCTTCTGGAAGCACGCCTACACCGCCAACGTCGCCATGATGACCGCAGGCTTCGTCCTCACCGGGATGCACCTGACCGGCTTCTTTGTCTCCCATCCCTGAGGATCGACCATGTACAACTCCGACATCCCCAGCCGGGCCGAGCTTCCAACGACGCGGCAGCTGATCCGGTCCACGATCATCGCCCTGATCTCGGCCATTGTGATCCTCGTCACCATCGTCCTGCCGGCCGAATACGCCATCGATCCCACCGGCATCGGCCGGATGCTGAAGCTCACCGAGATGGGCGAGATCAAGAAGCAGCTCGCCGCGGAGGCGGAGGCCGACCGCATCAAGGACCAGCAGCTTCAGCCTGGGTCCGGCGGCCAGCGCTCCGAGTTCGACCTCATGCGCCGCATCGGG
This sequence comes from Hyphomicrobiales bacterium, assembly GCA_027489275.1. GTDB lineage: Bacteria > Pseudomonadota > Alphaproteobacteria > Rhizobiales > Beijerinckiaceae > Alsobacter. The sequence continues at coordinate 4,856 of JAIYAB010000270.1, read as the reverse complement.
CAGTGGCTGGTTCCGTCCGCCGTCGCCGGCGAGCGGATCGTTCTGGCGCAGGCGGCACGGACCGACGAGACCCTCATCACCCTGAAGCCCGCGGAGGGCGTAGAGTACAAGATCGAGCTGCCGAAGGGCGGGCAGGTCCAATACCGCTGGACGGTGAACGGCGGCGTCGTGAACTACGACATGCACGGCACGCCCAAGGGCGGCGGCAAGGAGAGCAGCTACAAGGCGGCCCGCGGCGTCGGCGGCGATGACGGCACCCTCACCGCCGGCTTCGACGGTACCCACGGCTGGTTCTTCCGCAACCGCGGCTCACAGCCGGTTACGATCACGCTGAAGACGAGCGGAAGCTACGTCGAGATCCGCAAGGTCATGTAGGGCCGGAATGCTCCCGCCGCTCACGCGGCGGGAGCATTTGCGAAAGGCGCGCCTCAGTGGCGGCCGCTGGCATTCAGTCTGTCGACATGGCCCACTTCGCGTTCAGGTACGATCGTGGCCCCGATAGCGAGCAAAGATCTCGATGCGCCGGTTCGCTCCGAAGAGGACCACCTCATACCGCTCTGGTGCACTACCGGGGATCTCCATGCCCGGCGACCCGATCGGCATTCCTGCCACGGCGATGCCCGTCGCCGCCGGTCGCTCAAGGAGCAACCGCCTGATCTCCTGTGCAGGGACGTGTCCCTCGATCACGTAGCCGTCGATCTCAGCAGTGTGGCAGGAATGGAGATCCTTCGGCACGCCCAACTCAGCCTTGAGCCTGTTGATCGTGCGTGTCTCGGTGACCGACGCCACGAAGCCGGCGGCTCGGACGTGCTGCACCCATGCCTCGCAGCAGCCACAGTTCGGATCCTTGTGGACGCGCATCGCAGGCGCGCCAGCCACCACCGGTGAAGAGACGGCTAAGGCCGTTGTGGCCACGCCCAGTATTGCGGTTCTTCGGGTCAACATCGACATCGTTTTATGATTCCCCATGGACGTCGCTGACACAACGAAGAATGGGCGCTCCCGCCGCGGCGCCCAGGAGTTTCATAGCATGATCGCCCTGAGGCGGCCGGCGTTGGCGATCACACCGACGGACGACAGGGCCATGGCCGCCGCCGCGGTGATCGCGACAGCAGGATGCCAAGATGGGATAGAGAACGCCCCCCACGTCGTCGATCCCCAGCCGCTGGGCCACGGCGAGCGCGGTCGTGGGGTTGTCACCGGTGAGCATGAACCTGCACGGGCATCGATTTCGAGTGGTCGAAGCCGACGGTCGCCGGTTCCGAGGCGCCATCGGCGATACCCTGCTCCTGTCGCCGATGGCCCCGGCACCATTGCGTTCGCAGCGTGGAACCCCGGCAGTGGCCTTCGACTGACATGAACTCTACCGCATGGCCTCGGGCATGATGGACACGGTCGCCTACGACAACGTGGGCTAGGAGGCTGCCATGATGGGCATGGGAGATTGGATGGGAGGCTGGATGGGCGGAATGGGTCTATTCGGCCTTCTTGCGCTTTTCCTGCTGGTGCTAGCGATCGCGGCGCTGGCGAAGTATTTGATGAAGTGAGTGCGGACGACGCGGGACGATGGTCCTGCGTCGTCGTCAGGTCGGCCGAGTCACGCCCGCGACGATGTGTTCGAGGACTTTCAACGCGTCGTCCGTGCCGTCGGCCGCGCCCTTCTCGAAGTCGCCGTCCACCTGCCCCATCGTGTTCGTCACGTGCGCGAGGCACAGGACCGGGACGTCGTGGAAGCGGGCGAAGGCGTAGAGCGCCGCCGCTTCCATCTCGACCGCGAGAAAACCTTGCTCGCGGGCGTTCTCGATGGCCTCCACAGTCTCACGGAAGGGAGCATCGGTCGTCCAAGAGGCCCCGACTCGGCAGGTGATCGGCAACCCCTCGACAGCCCGGGCGGCGGTGGCGACGAGGCCCGCATCCGCCTCCGCGAACTCGGCGGGTTCGGCGTAGTGGTAGCTGGTGCCCTCGTCGCGCAGCGCACGGTCGATGATGACGAAATAAGGCGGGGGTCCAGCGGGTACGATTTGTCCCGCCGAGGTCAGGCTGACCAAATGCCTGCAACCGCACGCGAACAGCTGTTCGGCGATCAGCACGGCGTAGGACGCCCCCACGGCACAGCCCACGATCCCGACGATTTGTCCGGCCAGACCGAAGGTGAACAACTCGGAGTGGTAGCAGGGCCAGGCCTCGAAGCGCGTCGCCTCGTCTGCGGCCCTGAGCCGCCGAACGAGATCCCCGTCCGGATCGAGGATGCAGACGGGCGGGACCGGAACCTCCGCCAGCCCCTTCTGCCGACGCGCCTCGCGGATCATCGCCGACGGGAGAAACACGGAAGGGTCCGCGGGGTTCTTCTTGTCCAGGATGGGTGCGCGCGGCATGGTGCCTCTTCAGATAAAAGCAGGCGAGAATGCGCCACGAGGGATACGATGGCCACCGCGCGTGAAGCCCATTGGAACGCGGTCTACACGGAAAAAGCCGACACCGAAGTCAGCTGGTTCGAGCAGACGCCCGAGACCTCTCTGGCCCTGATCGGTGACACGGGCGTGGGAACCGCAGCGGCGATCATCGACATAGGAGGCGGTAGCTCCAGGCTGGTCGACGCGATGCTGCAGGAGGGCTATCGCGACGTCACCGTGCTCGACCTCTCGGAGCGCGCACTGGAAAACCCAAAAGCGCGTCTCGGCGAGCGCGGCGCGCAAGTGGCGTGGATCGTCGCCGACATCACCGCCTGGACGCCGGACCGCCAGGACGATGTGTGGCATGACCGGGCGGCCTTTCATTTCCTGACGGACGCAGCCGATCGGCGCGCCTATGTCGCCACGCTGACGCGTGCGCTTCACCCGGGCGGTCACGCGATCATCGGGACTTTCGCCCTCGACGGCCCCGAACGATGCAGCGGGCTGCCGATCGTGCGCTACAGCCCCGCCACCTTGGCGGAAGAACTCGGACCATCGTTCAGGCCTGTCGCCGAGACACGCCATGAGCACCGCACGCCAGCGGGCCGGGTCCAGCGCTTCCAGTTCGCCCGCTTCGTAAAGTCGTGAGTTTCCTGCGCCTAACAGGGAGGCGGCACCTCATCATCAGCGCACCCCAAGATTTGTCGGGGCGAGCGGCTCCGGTTACTCGGGTAGCCGCGACAGCGGGGGGCGTCGTCGATGCCGTCACCGACCTTGGTGAAGCGCCGACCCGCGCCCTGCATCTCGCCGACGATGCGCTTCATCGCGAAGTTGCCCGCGTTGAAAAGCAAGTGGCAGCGCATGGTTGACCACTGCACTACCGGGAGCATTTCAGAGTGCCGGGTCATCGAGACGCTCGACGACACGAGCACAGGCTCATTTCCCTAGCTTGGGTAGCCGAACGCGCGAAACCGGCAGAACCTCGGTCACTGATGCGGGTTCAGGCCGCGCGCGAGCATCAGGTGGTGCTGCGAGTGGTGCATGCCATGCGTCATGATCCCGATGAAGCCGAGGCCGCGTATCTTCGTCGCATCGGCGGCGCGAGGCGACGTGACGGTGAGCGCCGCCCCGCCGGGGCGCTCCTCGGCGCTCATACGCCAGCCCCCTGCGCCATCCATCGCAGCCGCATGAGCTGAAACCATCCGGCGGATGGAACCCGTAACGTCACCTTCCCCACTGACCACAAACCGCGCACCGCCATCGACGGGCTCGGCGGCGACCTGCGCGCGCAGGGTGACGGCGTCCATGTCGACGAGGTGCCGTCGGAGGACCTCGATGCTTACCTTGCTCCAGTCTGTCTGCGGGTCGGCCTCCAACAGGGCAACAATCTCCTGGATGGCGGCGAAGGCAGACTGTCCGGGCTCGTGCGGCCCGCTCACGACCGGTTTCGCCTGCGGCGGCATCGTATGGTGCGCGTGCTGGGCGACTGCAGGAAGGGGACCAGAGAGGGCGGCAGCGAGAACGAAGATACGAGCGGGCATCGGCGAATATTCCTGATAATCAGCTTGGCATCTTGCCGCGGCGTGCCGGCTGCGCACATGATAGCGATCATGTCTGTATCCGTTTTCGATGGTCTGCGCGTCCGCCGGCGCGAGTACGCTCCGGGGCACATCCTTTTCGGCCGTGGCTCGCCTGTCCGCTCAATGCACCGCGTTGCCGAAGGACTGGTCGAACTCGTTCGCCATGGCGCGGAAGGCCGAACATTGGTGCTGCAGCGCGCAGGCGCCGGTGCGATCCTGGCGGAGGCATCGCTCTTCGCGGCCGCGTATCACTGCGATGCCGTGGTCCGGCGCGAGAGCCTCCTGGAGAGCGTGAGCGTCGCCGACCTTCGGGCAAAGCTGCAAGAACCCCGGATCGCGGAAGCCTGGATCGCGCGCCTCTCGCAGGAAGTGCAGGCGACCCGCATGCGCGCCGAGATTCTCTCTCTGCGGACGGTGGCCGAGCGGCTGTCCGCTTGGCTGGATGTGCACGGCCCCCTCTCGCCAGAGAGGCGGTGGGTTGATGTGGCGGGAGAAATAGGTGTCAGCCCCGAGGCTCTCTATCGCGAGCTTGCGCGGCGGCGACAGCCATCGCCCAACGCACTTCGTACATTGCAATGCGACTAGCTGGTTCATTTCAAAAACGTGTCAGATGAACCGGGCCAAAGATGGTTCAGCGACAGGCGTGGACGCCCCCCTCGGGCAAGGGCTTTTTGAAACGTTTCTGCATCCGGTCGGGGTGCAGCCATATGTCCGGCCTATTTTCGCGGCGCACATGGCCGCTGGCCCTGATGAAGTCCGCTGATCAGGTCCCTCTCACGTCAGCGAGCTCGGCGCTCTGACAATGCCTCGGGTTTTCCTGATCCCGGATCGACCGGTTTGCATCACGCCATCGTCACCCCTTCCCGAACTGATCGTCTTGGTG
>JAIYAB010000115.1 GCA_027489275.1 Hyphomicrobiales bacterium | reverse complement strand
GCGCCGGTGACGACCACCGGGCCGTCTGTGGGCTTGAGCCCATGTTTCTCGAGCGCCAGCACGCAGAGCATGGCGGTGTAGCCGGCGGTGCCGATCGCCATCGCCTCGTCGGGGTTGAGGCCTTCAGGCAGCGGCACCAGCCAGTCGCCCTTGACTCGGGCTTTCTGGGCATAGGCGCCCAGATGCGTCTCGCCCGTGCCCCAGCCGTTCAGCACGACGAGATCGCCCGGCTTGAACTCCGGATGCTCCGAGGTCTCGACCCGGCCGGCGAAGTCGATGCCGGGGATCATCGGCCAGCGCCGCACCACGGGGGCGCGGCCGGTGATGGCGAGCCCGTCCTTGTAGTTCACCGTCGAATGCGTGACGCGGACGGTGACGTCGCCCTCCATCAGCTCCGTGTCCTGCGCCTCGCGCAGCGTCGCGCCGTAGCCCTGCTCGGTCTTGTCGACCACGATGGCCCTGAAGCCCATGCCCGCCTCCTGTTGATCCGCGCGGGTTGTCGCCGATCCCGCCGCTGCCGGCAAGCGGAGCGAGCGTCGCCGACGCTACGCCGTCGCTTCAGCCGGCCGCGCCACGGGAACCTCCTTGATCGGGATGTTGATCAGCGCGGAGGCAATGCCGAGGGCCGCCGACAGCCACCACACGACGATATAAGAGCCCGTGCTCTCGTAGAGGATTCCGCCCAGCAGGACGCCGAGGAAGCCGCCGAGCTGGTGCGAGACGAAGGCGAAGCCGTAGATCATTGCGAGGTAGCGCGTGCCGAACATCGTCATCACGAGGCTCGACGTCGGCGGAATCGTGGAGAGCCACAGCAGGCCCATCGCCACGCCGAAGCCGATGGCGGTCGCCGGGGAGGGCGGCAGCATGATGAAGACGACCACGACGACCGCGCGCCCCAGATAGATCCCCGACAGGATCCAGCGCCGCGGCATCCGGCCCGAAAGCCAGCCCGAGGTCAGCGAGCCCACGGCGTTGGCGAGGCCGATGACGGCCAGCGTCCAGCCGCCGACCCAGGCCGGCAGGCCGACGTCCTTGAGATAGGCCGGCATGTGCGCGGTGATGAAGGCGAGCTGGAAGCCGCAGGTGAAGAATCCGATGACGAGGAGCACGTAGCTGGGATGGCGCAGCGCCTCGCCGATCGCCTGGGGGATCGTCTGCTGCGGACCCGCGCCCGCCGCCGCGCCCGCGCCGCCGGTTCCGCGCGTCGCCAGCGTGATCGACAGCGGCACCACGAGCAGCAGCGTCGCGGCAAAGATCAGGCTCGTCTCCTGCCAGCCGATCCGCTCGATGAGGATGCTGCCGATCGGCGGGAACAGGAACTGGCCGAGCGAGCCTGCTGCCGTGCCCGCGCCGAAGGCGAGGCCGCGCCACTTCTCCGGCAGCAGCTTGCCGAACGCGGCGAGGACGAGGTTGAACGAGCAGCCGGCGAGGCCGAAGCCGATCAGGACGCCCGCGCCGATCGTCATCATCGACGGCGTCGTGGCGTAGGCCATCAGCGCCTGACCGGCGGCGTACAGCACCGCGCCGATGGTCAGCGCGCGGACCGTGCCATAGCGGTCGGCGAAGGCGCCCGCGAAAGGCTGCCCGATCCCCCAAAGCAGGTTCTGGAGCGCGATGGCGAAGGAAAACACCTCGCGGCTCCACCCGAACTCCGTCGACATCGGGATCTGGAAGAGCCCGATCGCCGATCGCGGCCCGAAGGTGATCAGCCCGGCGAGGCAGCCGCAGAGCAGGATGATTTCCGGCGCATAGCGGCGCGCGGCGGAGCGGTCCGGAGTTGCTGGCATGTCGGGCCTCAGGGGAAAACCACGCAGGGTGTCCGTTTATCAGGGCGTCCGGCCGGCGATAATCGCGCTGTCCTGATGGCAGGGATGACAAATTCGGATGGATCGGCGCCTCAGCCGGCCTTCGCGGCCGGCACGTCCATGATCATGCAGGTGCTGGTCCCGTGCGCGAGCAGCCGGCCACGCGCGTCGACGAGCCTGGCCTCCGACGTGGCGATGCGGCCGCCATGGTGGACGATCCGCGCCTCCGCCCGCACGCGGCCCGTGTTGGCGAGCACCGGGCGCACGAAGTTCACCTTGAGTTCGACGGTGGTGTAGGCCTGCCCGGCCTCGAGCATCGTGTGGACCACGCAGCCCAGCGCCGAATCCAGGATCATGCTGATCCAGCCGCCGTGAACCGTGCCGAGCGGATTGTAGAAATCCTCGCTGGGCTCGCCCTCGAACACCACCCGGCCGCGCTCGGCCTCGGTCGTCTGGAACGAGCCGGTCCTGCAGATCGGCGGGGCCGGAAATTCGCCCGCCATCATGCGGTGCATGAATGTGATGCCGTCCATGCCCGCCATCTCGGCATAGGGCACGATCCCGACCCTGGCGGGCGGCGTGAAATCGCGGGTGACGACGGTCATGGGGAAGGCTCCTGTTTCTGCGTGTCGGGCCGAACGACGGGCTCGGCAGAGTCCGCGAGCGCAGTCGCCGCGCGGCGCAGCGTCGTCAGCGCGCGGCCGATCTCGCCGGCCCGATCCGGGCCGAGCGCCTGCGTGAAGGCGTCCTGCGCCCGGCGCCAGTGGGGCAGGGCGGCGGCGAGGCCCTCATGTCCGCGGGCGGTGAGGCGGTAGCGCTTGCCGTGTCCGCCGGCGGTCGCCTCGGGCTCGATGAAGCCGTCGCGTTCCAGCAGGGCCAGGTTGCGCAGCAGGGTGGTGCGCTCCAGCGCGAGGTCGTCGGCCAGCGCCGTAAGGCTGGACCAGCGGTCGGCGCGAATGGCGGCCAGCAGCGAGATCTGGGTGATGGGTAGACCGGTCGCCCGCATCGCGGCGTTGTAGTGCCGGTTCACCGCCCGCGCCGCCATGTTCGCCAGCCGCGCGTAGCAGCGCGGCAGGTCGGCGGGCAGGTCGTCCGGCCAGGGGTCGGCGCTGCGCGGGACAGGAGGCGGTATCATGATGTGCATCTACACGTATTCGGCTTCCGTGTAAATACACAGATGGTCCCCGGCGACGTATCGGCCAGCCCGACGTTTGTCGCTCGTCATCCCGTGCCGAGCCCTGGTGACACCGCGACGATCCGGTGTCGCCCGCCCGTGGCGCTCCCGGTCGCCTGCTGCGCATGGGGCGCAGACCCGTCATCCGATCGTCGCAATATTGTCCGGGCACCCCTTTTCTTCGGCCGGCCGGATCACTATAATCCTTTTGCTCAAAGTGAGCATAAACCTCCGGGCGGATCCCGTCCGGATTTTCTCAGCTCCCTCTTATGCTCAAAGTGAGCATTAAGGAGGTTCCGATGCCCGGCCAGACCCTTCACAGCGCTCCCGCCGCCGTCGCGCCGGGCCTTCCGCCGCTGACCCCCGCGCAGCTGCGCTACGGCATCCTGCCGAAGCCGACGCTGGAGTGGACGCCCGAGGTCGAGCGCGCCACCGCGCATCTCTACGAGAAGGTCCGGACGGTCATCCCGGCCGTGGAGTGGCCGTTCTTCGCGCCCTACGTCAAGGCCATCAACGAGCTGAAGGCGCAGCGCGGCGCCGTCATCCTGGCGCATAACTACCAGACGCCGGAGATCTTCCACTGCGTCGCCGACGTCGTGGGCGACAGCCTCCAGCTCGCCCGCCTCGCCACGAAGACCGACGCGGACATCATCGTCCAGTGCGGCGTGCACTTCATGGCGGAGACGTCGAAGCTGCTCAACCCGGGCAAGACGGTCCTGATCCCCGACAGCCGCGCCGGCTGCTCGCTCGCCGCCTCCATCACGGGCGCGGACGTGCGGCTGCTCAAGCAGCGCTATCCGGGCGTGCCGGTGGTCACCTACGTCAATTCCTCCGCCGACGTGAAGGCTGAGACCGACATCTGCTGCACGTCGTCCAACGCCGTGAAGGTGGTGGAGAGCCTCGGCGTCGACCGCGTGATCTTCCTCCCCGACGAGTATCTCGGGAAGTACGTCGCCACGCAGACGAAGGTGAAGCTCATTCTCTGGAAGGGCCACTGCGAGGTGCACGAGCGCTTCACCGGAGCGGAGCTGCGCGCCTATCGCGATGCCGAGCCCGGCATCCAGATCATCGCGCATCCGGAGTGCCCGCCGGACGTGCTGGCCGAGGCGGACTTCACCGGCTCGACCGCGCACATGATCGACTGGGTGAAGACCCGCCAGCCCAAGCGCGTCGTCATGGTCACCGAGTGCTCGATGGCCGACAACGTCGCCGCCGAGGCGCCGAACGTCGAGTTCGTGCGTCCCTGCAATCTCTGCCCGCACATGAAGCGGATCACGCTGCCGAAGATCCTCGACAGCCTGCTGAACATGCGTGAGGAGGTTCTCATCGATCCGGCCATCGCCGAGCGGGCGCGGCTGCCGATCGAGCGGATGATCGCGCTGGCGGCCTGAACCGCCGACGCCGCAGTCCCGCGCCGGATGGCCCGGCGCGGGTTCCTCTTGCCGGAGGGAGGACCGCATCATGCGCTCTTCCGGGACGGATACCCCCATCATCATCGTCGGCGGCGGCCTCGCGGGGCTGTTCTGCGCGCTGAAGCTCGCGCCGCGCGCCGTCACCGTGCTCGCCGCTGCGCCGATCGGGCAGGGGGCCTCCTCCGCCTGGGCGCAGGGCGGCATCGCCGCGGCGCTGTCGGAGGGCGACAGCCCCGAGAAGCACACCGCAGATACCGTCGTGGCCGGAGCCGGCATCGTGGACGAGGCGGTCGTGCTGGGCATGGCGCGCGAGGCGGCGGCGCGCGTCGACGACCTGCTCGCTTTCGGCGTGCCCTTCGACAAGGACCTCGAGGGCCATCTCGTGCAGTCGCGCGAGGCCGCCCATTCCGAGCGTCGCATCGTGCGCGTGCGCGGCGACATGGCGGGCAAGGCGATCATGGAGGCGCTCGTCGCCGCGGTGCGGCGCACCCCCTCCATCACCGTTCTCGAGAACGAGGTCGCGGAGCGGCTC
>JAIYAB010000184.1 GCA_027489275.1 Hyphomicrobiales bacterium | reverse complement strand
GGCTTTTGCCGCGGCCTCGATCTGGTCGGCGTGCATGTCGGTGGGCGTGCAGATCACCACGGCGTCGATGTCCGGGCTGGCGATGATCGCGTCGATCCCCGCCACCTGCGCGCCCGTGGCGTCCGCCAGCGCCTGCGCGGCGGCCGGCAGCGCGTCCGCAACGGCGACGAGCCGGGCTCCCGCGTGCGCCGCCACGTTGCCGCCGTGGATCTTGCCGATCCGCCCCGCTCCCAGAAGACCAACCCGCAGCATTCCGTCCTCCCCCTGGCGGATCGACGCCCGCCCTGTCATCCCGGGTGGTCCACGCGGATCGCGAAGCACCCTTGCGCGAAGAATACATGTTCCGAATTGACCTGCGAATGGAGTTTTTGTTTCATCAGCCAGTCTGGCGGCGCATGCTGCGGACATGAAACAGGAGTCCGGCCCGGCCGGACCGGGAGGACGTCATGGCGGATGCGGCGGTGAACCGGGGGGCGTCCCTCGCAGGGAAGGTCGCGATCGTCACGGGCGGGACGCAGGGACTGGGCGAGACCATCGCCCGGGAGTTCGTCGCGCGCGGCCTTTCGGGCCTCGTCGTCACCGGGCGCAACGCCGGGCGCGGCGAGCGGGTGGCGGCCGACCTTTCGGCGCAGGGATGCCGGACGATCTTCGTCAAGGCCGACCTCGCCAGCGCGGAGGAGACGGCGGCCGTCGTGCCCGCCGCCGATGCGGCGTTCAAGCGGGTCGACATCCTCGTCAACGCGGCCGGGGACACCGACCGGGGCACCCTGTTCGACACCAGTCCCGCCCTCTACGACCGGATCATGGCGGTCAACTGCCGCGCCCCGTTCTTCCTCATCCAGGCTGCGGCGACGGTGATGGTGCGCGAGGGGATCGAAGGCTCGGTCGTCAACATCCAGTCCATGTCGGCCCATGGCGGCCAGCCCTTCATCTCCGCCTATTGCGTCTCCAAGGGCGCGCTGGCGACGCTCACCAAGAACGCGGCCTTCTCGCTGATGCCGCATCGCATCCGCGTCAACGGCCTCAACATCGGCTGGATGTCGACGCCGGGAGAGGACGCGGTCATGCGCCGCCACCACGGCGCGCAGGACGGCTGGCTGGACAAGGCGGCCGCGGAGCAGCCCTTCGGCCGCCTGCTCGACCCGAAAGAGGTGGCGCGCACCGTCGCCTTCCTCGCCTCCGCGGAGTCGGGCCTCATGACCGGCTCGAACATCGACTTCGACCAGCAGGTGCTCGGCGCCTACCAGGACGCGCCGCACCCGCCGAAAACGGCCCGGAAGGACTGATGCCATGGCCGCATCCGGCAGCATCGAACCCGGTCTCGACGTCGTCACCATCGGGCGGTCCTCCGTCGATCTCTACGGCCAGCAGGTCGGCGGGCGGCTGGAGGACATGGCGGCCTTCGTCAAGGCTGTCGGGGGCAGCCCCACCAACATGGCCGTCGGCGTCGCCCGGCTGGGGCTGAAGCCGGGACTCATCACCCGCGTCGGCGACGAGCACATGGGCCGCTTCATCCGCGAGCAGCTCGAGCGCGAAGGGGTGGACACGCAAGGCGTGCGGACGGACCCGCAGCGCCTGACCGCGCTGGTTGTGCTCGGCGTGCGCGACGACAAGCAGTTCCCGCTCATCTTCTACCGCACCGACTGCGCCGACGCGGCGCTGGAGGAGGGCGACGTCGACGAGGCCTACATCGCGTCCGCCCGCGCCGTGGTCGTCACCGGCACGCATTTTTCCCGGCCGAACACGGCCGCGGCCCAGAAGAAGGCGATGGCGCTCGCCAGGAAGCACGGCCGCCGGGTCGCCTTCGACATCGACTACCGGCCCAATTTGTGGGGCCTTGCGGGCCATGGCGCGGGCGAGGAACGCTATATCCGCTCCGACACCGTCACGGCCCACCTGCAGGACATCCTGCCCTCCTGCGACCTCGTCGTCGGCACGGAGGAGGAGTTGCACATCGCGGGCGGCACCACCGACACGCTGGACGCGATCCGCGCGGTGCGCGCGCTGTCGTCCGCCACCATCGTCTGCAAGCGCGGGCCGATGGGCTGCGTGGTCTTCCCCGGCGCCATCCCGGACAGCCTGGAGGAAGGCATCAAGGGTCCCGGGTTCCCGGTCGAGGTCTACAACGTGCTGGGCGCGGGCGATGGCTTCATGGCCGGTTTCCTGCGCGGCTGGATCCGCGACGAGCCGATCGCCACCTGCTGCGCCTGGGCCAATGCCTGCGGGGCCTTCGCCGTCTCGCGCCTGATGTGCGCGCCGGAATATCCCACCTGGGAGGAGCTGCAGCTCTTCCTCCGGCAGGGCTCGCCGCACCGGGCGCTGCGCCGCGACGAGGCGTTGAACCACGTCCACTGGGCGACCACCCGCCGCCCAGCGCCGGACCGGCTCGTTGCGCTGGCCATCGACCACCGGGTGCAGTTCGAGGAATGGGCCGACGCCGCCGGCGCTCCGTGCGAGCGGATCGCGCAGTTCAAGCGCCTCGCGGTCGACGCCGCCGCCCGCGTCGCCGACGGGCGCCCGGGCTACGGCATGCTCATCGACGGGACGCATGGACGCGAGGCGCTGTTTCGCGCAGCTGATCACCCGTTCTGGATCGGCAGGCCGGTGGAAAAGTCCGGCTCCCGCCCGCTCGACTTCGACGGCATGGACTCGCTGGGCGCGCATCTGGCCGAGTGGCCGGTCGTCCACACCGTCAAGGCGCTGGCCTTCTACCATCCGGACGACCCCGCGGACCTGCGCGCCCGCCAGGACCGCGAGCTGCGCCGCGTCTTCGACGCGTGCAGGACGCTGGGGCGCGAGCTGCTGGTCGAGATCATCGTGTCGAAGCACGGCCCCGTGGGCGAGGATACCTCCGCGCGCGCGGTCGAGGCCGTCTATGCCGCCGGGGTCAAGCCGGACTGGTGGAAGCTCGAGCCGCAGGCGAGCACGGCGGCGTGGGACGCCGTCGCCGCCGTCGTCGCCCGGCACGATCCGCATTGCCGCGGGATCGTGATGCTCGGGCTGGAGGCAGCCCAGGATGCCCTCGAGGCGGCGTTCCGGATCGCAGCCTCGTGCCCGCAGGTGAAGGGCTTTGCCGTCGGGCGCACCATCTTCGCCGACGCGGCGAAGGCATGGCTCGAAGGACGGTTGACGGACGCCGCAGCCATCGACGACATGGCCCTGCGCTTCGCCGCGCTCGACACCGCGTGGCGGGCCGCCTGCGCGGCCGCGAACAGGAGGACGCCGTGACCAAGACCATCCGCCTGACCATGGCGCAGGCGCTCGTGCGCGCGCTGTCCGCGCAGGAGACGCTCGTCGACGGCGCCCCGGTTCCCGTCTTCGCCGGCTGCTGGGCGATCTTCGGCCACGGCAACGTCGCCGGCCTCGGCGAGGCCCTTTACGCGGCTCGCGACATGCTGCCGACCTTCCGCTCGCACAACGAGCAGGCCATGGCCCATGCCGCCGTCGCCTTCGCCAAGGCCAGCCGCCGCCGCCGCATGATGGCGGTGACGAGCTCCATCGGTCCGGGCGCGACGAACATGATCACGGCCGCCGCGATGGCCCATGTGAACCGGCTGCCGGTGCTGTTCCTGCCCGGCGACGTGTTCGCCAACCGCCGCCCCGACCCGGTGCTGCAGCAGGTGGAGAGCTTCGCCGACGGCACCGTTTCGGCGAATGACTGCTTCCGCCCCGTCTCGCGGTATTTCGACAGGATCACCCGCCCGGAGCAGCTCATCCCGGCCTTCGCGCGCGCCATGCAGGTGCTGACCGATCCGGCGGAATGCGGTCCGGTGACGCTGTCGCTGTGCCAGGACGTTCAGACGGAAGCCTACGACTGGCCCGAGAGCTTCTTTGCGCCGCGCCTGTGGAGCCTGCGTCGGCCGCGGCCGGACGACCACGAACTCGCCGAGGCAGCAGCCGCGCTGAAGGGCGCGCGGCAGCCGGTGATCGTCGCCGGCGGCGGCGTGCTCTATTCGCAGGCCGAGAGCCGCCTGCGCGTGTTCGCGGAGACGCATGGCATCCCGGTGATGGAAACGCAGGCCGGCAAGTCGAGCCTGGTCGACCACCACCCCCTCAACATGGGCGCCGTCGGCGTGACCGGCACCGCCGCGGCCAACGCGCTCGCTGCGGAGGCCGACGTCGTTTTGGCCGTCGGCACCAGGCTCGCCGACTTCACGACCGGCTCCTGGGCGCTGTTCCAGGGCGAGGGGCGGCGGATCATCGGGCTGAACACGCAGGCCTTCGACGCCGGCAAGCACCGTGCGATGCCGCTGGTGGCGGACGCGCGGGTCGGGCTGGAGGAGCTCGACCAGGCCATCGGCGCGTGGAAGGCCCCCGCCGCCTGGACGGACCGCGCGCGCGAGGAAAAGGCCGCGTGGGGTCCCGTCGCCGCCCGTTACACCGGACCCACCAACGCTGCGCTGCCCTCCGACGCGCAGGTCGTCGGCGCGGTGCAGCGGCAGTCGAAGGATACCGATGTCGTGGTCTGCGCCGCCGGCGGGCTCCCCGGCGAGTTGCACAAGCTGTGGCAGGCCGGCGCGCCCGGCGGCTACCACCTCGAATACGGCTACTCGACCATGGGCTACGAGATCGCCGGCGGGCTCGGCGTCAAGATGGCCGATCCCTCGCGCGACGTGTTCGTGATGGTCGGCGACGGCTCGTACCTGATGATGAACTCGGAGATCGCCACCTCGGTGATGCTGGGTTTCAAGCTTACGGTCGTCCTGCTCGACAACCGCGGCTTCGGGTGCATCAACCGCCTGCAGCGCGCCACGGGGGGCGAGAGCTTCAACAACCTGCTCCGGGACGCCCGCCACGAGATCCTGCCCGAGATCGACTTTGCCGCCCATGCCGGATCGATGGGCGCCATCGTCGAGAAGGTGGATGGAATCGCCGGGCTCGAGGCGGCGCTGGGCCGCGCCCGCGCCAACGACCGCACCACCGTGATCGTCATCGACACCGATCCGCTGAAGTCGACGGACGCCGGCGGCCACTGGTGGGACGTCGCGGTGCCGGAGGTGTCCCGGCGCGCCGAGGTGCTCGACGCCCGCCGCCGCTACGAGGCCGCTCTGGCGAAGCAGCGGCTCGGCGATTGAACGGATGTCGATCCGCCGGCGCCGCGTGAGGCGCGCGCCGTGCGAGCCTGCCCATCATCGAAGAGGACGAACACCATGCCCATCCGCATCGGCGCCAACCCCATCGGCTGGTCGAACGACGACCTCCTCGAGATCGGCGGGGACACGCCTTTGGAGACCTGCCTCGCCGAGGCGCGGGAGGCCGGCTTCGTCGGCATGGAACTCGGCAACAAGTTCCCGCGCGAGCCCGCGGCGCTGAAGGCGGCGCTCGCCCCCTACGGCATGGCCTGCATCGGCGGCTGGTACTCCTGCGAACTCCTGACGCGTTCCGCGGAGGACGAGATCAGGGCGCTGCGCAAGCACCTCGACCTGCTGAAGGCGGTCGGCTCGAATGTCTTCATCATCGCCGAGACCTCGAACGCCATCCACGGCGACCGGTCCATGCCGCTGTCCAGGCGCCCGCATCTCGCCGGCCCCGCGTGGGCCGAGTTCGGCCGGCGCATGACGCAGGTGGCCGACGCCACGCTCGCCGAGGGCGTGCGCGTGGTCTACCACCACCACATGGGCACGGTGGTGCAGAGCGAGGCCGACATCGACGCCTTCATGGCGGCGACGGGGCCCTCCGTGCACCTGCTGCTGGACACCGGGCACGCCACCTGGGGCGGCGCGGATCCGGCCGCGCTGGCCGCGCGCTACCGCGCGCGCATCAGTCACGTCCACTGCAAGGACGTGCGCCCCGCCATCAAGGCGAAGTCGGACGCCGGCGACTGGAGCTTCCTCGATTCCATCCTCGGCAAGGGCGACGAACTCGGCGTCTACACGGTGCCGGGCGACGGCTGCGTCGACTACGAGGCGGTTTTCCGGGCGCTGCCCGGCTATTCCGGCTGGGTCGTCGTGGAGGCGGAACAGGACCCCAAGAAGGCCCCCGCGCTTCCCTACGCGAAGAAGGGCGTCGCCCATCTGCGGAAGGCTCTCGCGGCCGCGGGGCTGGCGTGATGCGGGTACAACATTTATTGTAAGGCGTCTTACCGTCTTACCGGTTTCGAGGATCGGCCCGATGGCCCGCCCGTCCAACGCCCGCACCGCCTATTCCAAGCTCTCCAGCAAGAGCCAGACGGTCCTCCCGCGCGAAGTGCGGGCGCGGCTCGATCTGCGACCCGGCGATACGGTCCGGTACCGGATCGACGAACGGGGCGTCGTGCTGGAAAAGGCGCCGCAGCCCGTGCAGGACGATCCATTCGCCACCTTCGAGGAGTGGAGTTCCGCCGCTGACGAGGCTGCCTATGGCGACCTCTGAAGACTGGGTGACTGGAGACGTGGTGGTCGTCCCCTTTCCCTACGCGGATGTCCTTGCGGAGAAGCGGCGGCCGGCAGCCGTCGTGGCCGCGATCCGCGAGCACGGCCTGCTGTGGGTGGTCATGATCACCAGCGCCGAGAACCGGGGCTGGACGACCGACGTGCCGATCGAAGACGCGGCGCGGGCCGGACTGCCCAAGGCATCGGTCGTCCGGCCGGCGAAGATCGCCTGCATCGCCGCCGACCGGGTGATCCGGCGGGCCGGCACCCTGACCGAGGCCGCCGCGGCGCTCGTCTGCTCGCACATCTCGGGATTCCTCGAACCTCGGAGCGGCTGATCATGTCACGCCTCCTCGTCCATCCCGCCGGGTCGACCGGCCGCATCCACCACATCACCCCGCAGAGCGCGGGCTGGCGCTATGTCGGCTTCGACGTTCACGTGCTCGGGCCTGGCGAGCGGCTGACGCTGGACACGGCCGGCGCCGAGGTGTGCCTCGTCCTCGTCACCGGCACCGCGCATGTCGTCGCCTGCGAACAGGATTTCGGCATCGTCGGCGGGCGGATGAACCCGTTCGACGGCTCGCCGGCCTCCGTCTACGTCCCCGCCAAGTCGTCCTGGAGCGTCACTGCGCAGACGCCGGTCGAACTTGCCGTCTGCTCGGCGCCTGCGCAGGGCAAGCTGCCGCCACGCCTCATCCGGCCCGAGGACGTCGGCCAGGAGACGCGGGGGAAGGGCACCAACACCCGCCACGTGCGCAACATCCTGCCGGACACCTCGCCGCATGCGGAGAGCCTGCTGGTCGTGGAGGTCATCACGCCCGGCGGCCACTGGTCGAGCTATCCGCCGCACAAGCACGACGTGGACGACCCGCCGCGCGAGACCTACCTCGAGGAAACCTACTACCACCGCCTCGCCCGCGGCTCCGGCTTCGCCGTTCAGCGCGTCTACACGGACGACCTGTCGCTCGACGAGACCATGGCGGTGTCCGACCGCGACGTGGTGCTTGTGCCGAAGGGCTACCATCCGGTCGGCGCGCCGCACGGCTTCGACCTCTACTATCTCAATGTCATGGCCGGGCCTGTCCGCTCGTGGAAGTTCACCATGGCGCCCGACCACGCCTGGCTGACCTTCGCGTGAGGGGCCGATGACGCCTGAATCGATCCTCCGCGAGGAGATCTGCCGCATCGGTGGGAGTCTCCACGCGCGCGGCTACACAGTGGGCAGCGCGGGAAACATCTCGGCGCGACTGCCCGACGGCTGGCTCATCACCCCGACCGACGCCTGCCTCGGCCATCTCGATCCGGCGCGGCTGGCCAAGGTGGCGCCGGACGGCACGCAGGTGTCGGGCGACCGCGCCTCAAAGACCATCCGCCTCCACCGGGCGATCTACGAGGCCGACCCGGCGGTGGGCGGCGTGGTCCATACCCACTCGACGCACCTCGTCGCGCTGTCGCTGACGCCCGGAGTCGACCCCGCGAACATCGTGCCGCCGCTCACGGCCTACCACGTCATGAAGGCGGGCCGCATTCCCCTGATTCCCTATCGCCGCCCCGGCGACCCCGCCGTGATCGACCTCGTGCGCCCGCATGTGAAGCGTTGCCGCGGCGTGATGCTGGCGCGCATCGGCCCCACCTTCTGGCATGAGAGCGTGTCGGCGGCCGCCTTCGCGCTCGAGGAGGCGGAGGAGACGGCGAAGCTGGTGTTCCTCACCCGTGGCGCCGTGCTCCCTCCGCTCGGAGAGGCCGAGATCGCCGAACTGCGCGACACCTTCGGCGCGCGGTGGTAGTCAGTCGGGAACGGGCGGGCGACCGGAAGCCCGCCGGCAGGGGAGGGCGGTTGCCATGCTGCTGGGCGTCATCGCCGACGATCTCACTGGGGCCACGGACGTCGCCCTGATGCTCGCCCGCGAGGGCATGCGCGTCGTGCAGACGGTCGGCGTGCCCGCCTCGGCGGCGGCGCTGCCGCAGGCGGACGCGGTCGTCGTGTCCCTCAAGTCCCGCACCAACCCCGCCGCCGAGGCGGTGGAATGGTCGCTCGCCTCCTGCGAGGCCCTGCTCGGCGCCGGCGCCCGGCAGATCCTGTTCAAGTACTGCTCGACCTTCGATTCGACGGACGCCGGCAATATCGGCCCGGTCGCCGCGGCGCTGGTGAAGCGGCTCGACGCGCCCTTCACGGTGGCCTGCCCGGCATTCCCGGCGAACGGGCGCTCGGTGTACCAGGGCCATCTCTTCGTCGGTCGCGAGCTTCTCAGCGACAGCCCCATGAAGGACCACCCGCTGACGCCCATGCGTGATTCGAACCTCGTGCGGGTGCTCGCGCGCCAGACGGCCCTGCCGGTCGGCCTCGTCCCGGTTCAGACCGTTGAGCAGGGCCCTGCCGCCACGCGCGCCGCCTTCGAGGCGCTCGCCAAGGACGGGCCGGCCATCGGCGTCGGCGATGCCATCACCAACGAGCACCTGCGCACGCTGGGCGCGGCCTTCGACGGCTTGCCGCTGCTCACGGGCGGTTCAGGCATCGCGCTCGGACTGCCGGAGAACATCCGTCGCGCCGGACTGCTCGCGCCGTCGGGCGGCGCGCGGCCCTTCGTCGCCCCTGCAGGCCATTCCGCCATCCTCGCTGGCAGCTGCTCGGCCGCTACTCGCGGGCAGGTGAGGGACGCGATGGAGCGCGGCGTTCCCGCCTTCGCTCTCGATCCCGTCGCCATCGCGCAGGGGAGGATGGCCGCCGCCGATGTGCTGGCCTGGGCGAAGCCGCGGCTGGGCCGCGATCCGGTGCTGGTCTATTCGACGGCCGAACCCGAGGCCGTCCGCTCCGTCCAGGAGCGGTTCGGCCGCGAAGAGGCCGGGGCGATGATCGAACGCCTGTTGGGCGAGGTGGCGCGCGGCCTGGCCGATGCCGGGGTCACGCGTTTCGTCGTCGCGGGCGGGGAGACGTCCGG
Source organism: Hyphomicrobiales bacterium (assembly GCA_027489275.1). Taxonomy (GTDB): domain Bacteria; phylum Pseudomonadota; class Alphaproteobacteria; order Rhizobiales; family Beijerinckiaceae; genus Alsobacter. The sequence goes on along the minus strand of JAIYAB010000184.1, from coordinate 9,521 downwards.
CGCCGTGGTCGGCGCGCTCGGCGTGTCGATGCTCGAAATCGGCCCCGAGATCGACCCCGGCGTGCCGTGGACGCTGGCGGCCGACGGGCAGCCGCTGGCGCTGGCCCTGAAGTCCGGAAACTTCGGCACGGCGGACTTTTTCGTGAAGGCGCTGAAGATGCTGGGGTAGATGGCGGCGCATCACGTGTCGCTACGTCAGGCTGACGATGCGCACATGAGGACGGTCGTCCGAAAACATGGGCGAAGGACAGCGAAAAAGCCCCCATTGACACCGCTCGCCCGACCGCGTTCCCTCCCGGTGCGCACGCTCGTCGCGGCGCGGGGGCGTCGGTTTGCGGTACTCGGTCTTTTCCCTTCTGTCCCAGGCTTTGGCGGGCAACACGGGCTGGCGCCCGGCGTGGCGCGATCCGCAGCCCAGGTCCGCCTATGACGTGGTGATCGTCGGCGGCGGAGGGCATGGGCTGGCCACGGCCTACTACCTCGCCAAGGTGCACGGGCTCAGGAACATCGCCGTCGTCGAGAAGGGCTACCTCGGCTCCGGCAATGTCGGGCGCAACACCACCATCGTGCGGTCGAACTACCTGCTGCCCGGCAACACGCCGTTCTACGAATGGTCGCTCAAGCTCTGGGAAGGGCTGGAGCAGGACATCAACTACAATGCGATGGTCAGCCAGCGCGGCGTGCTGAACCTCTACCATTCCGACAGCCAGCGCGACGCCTATGTCCGCCGCGGCAACGCCATGATGCTGTGCGGAGTGGACGCCGAGCTGCTCGACCAGGACGGCGTGCGCCGCCTCGCGCCCTACCTCGATTTCGACAACGCCCGCTTCCCGATCCAGGGCGGGCTGCTGCAGAAGCGCGGCGGCACCGTGCGCCACGATGCCGTGGCGTGGGGCTATGCCCGCGCAGCGGACCTGCGGGGCGTCGATCTCATCCAGAACTGCGAAGTGACGGGCATCCGGGTCGAGAACGGCCGGGCCGTGGGCGTCGAGACGACGAAGGGCTTCATCGGCGCCGGCAAGATCGGCCTCGCCTGCGCCGGCAACACCTCGCGCGTCGCCGCCATGGCCGGGCTGCGGCTGCCGCTGGAGAGCCATGTGCTGCAGGCCTTCGTGTCCGAAGGCGTGAAGCCGATGATCGATCAGGTGATCACCTTCGGCGCCGGGCACTTCTATGTCAGCCAGTCCGACAAGGGCGGCCTCGTTTTCGGCGGCGACATCGACGGCTACAACTCCTATGCGCAGCGCGGCAACCTGCCGACCATCGAGGACGTGATGGAGGAGGGGTTCGCGCTGATGCCCTCCATCGGCAGGCTGCGCGTGCTGCGCCACTGGGGCGGCATCATGGACATGTCCATGGACGGCTCGCCGATCATCGACCGCACGCCGGTCGAGGGTCTCTACCTTAACTGCGGCTGGTGCTACGGCGGCTTCAAGGCCACGCCGGCGTCCGGGTGGTGCTTCGCCCATACGATCGCCCGCGACGAGCCTCACGCCTACAACGCGGCCTACCGCCTCGACCGATTCGCGACCGGTCGGCTGATCGACGAGAAAGGCACGGGCTCCACGCCCAACAAGCACTGATGCGCTTCACCGTCCGTTCAACGTTCCGCTTTTCGAGTGCCCGCCCGGCATGTCCGGCGCGGGACGACCGGGCCTCGCCGCCCGCCCGGCAGGTCTGACATGCGCATCCGATGCCCCCATTGCGGCGAACGCGGCAACGAGGAGTTTGCCTATCTCGGCGACGCCACCGTGCGCCGGCCCGACCACCTGCCCGAGGCCAGGGCCGGCGGCGAGGGGTTCGCGGACTGGTACGACTACGTCTACCTGCGCGACAACCCGGCCGGCGAGCACCGGGAGTTGTGGCACCATGTCCATGGCTGCCGGAGCTGGCTCGTGGTGACACGCGAGGTCAGGAGCCACGCCATCGCGGCGGTGGAGGATGCGCGCGCGGTGGCGCGTGCACGCAAGCCGGCAGGGGAGGCGTGATGGCCACGCCGTCCCACTCGCGCCGCCTGCCGCAGGGCGGGCTCGTCGACCGCACGAGGCCGGTCGCGTTCACCTTCGACGGCCAGCGGCTGGTCGGGCTGGCGGGCGACACGCTGGCCTCCGCGCTCGTGGCCAACGGCGTCACGTTGGTGGGCCGCTCCTTCAAGTACCACCGCCCGCGCGGGATCCTGTCGGCCGGGGCCGAGGAGCCCAACGCGCTGGTCGAGCTGCGCGCCGGCGCACGGCGGGAGCCCAACACGCGCGCGACGGCGGCGGAGCTTTATGACGGCCTCGTCGCCGCGAGCCAGAACCGCTGGCCCTCGCTGCGGTTCGATGTGTTGGCGGTGAACCAGCTTCTCGCGCCGTTCCTGTCCGCCGGCTTCTACTACAAGACCTTCATGTGGCCGGCCTCCTTCTGGGAGAAGGTCTACGAGCCGCTGATCCGCCGCGCTGCCGGCCTCGGCCGCGCCGCCGAAGCGCACGACCCCGACCGCTACGAGAAGGCGACGCTGCACTGCGACGTCCTCGTGATCGGCTCGGGCCCTGCCGGACTAATGGCGGCGCTCGCGGCAGGCCGATCGGGCGCGCGGGTCGTGCTGGCGGAAGACGACTTCATTCTCGGCGGACGCCTGAACGCCGAAGACGCGGCGATCGACGGGCGGCCTGCGGCGGAATGGGCGGCGGCGGCGGCGGCCGAGCTCGCGGCGATGCCGGAGGTGACGGTGCTCGCACGCACCACGGTCTTCGGCGCCTACGACCATGGCGCCTATGGCGCGGTCGAGCGCCTGGCTGACCACCTGCCGACACCGCCCGAGCACGGCGCGCGGCAGCGGATGTGGCGGATCGTGGCGAAGCGCACCGTGCTGGCGTCGGGCGCCATCGAGCGCCCGCTCGTCTTCGGCGACAACGACCGCCCCGGCGTCATGCTGGCGGGGGCGGCGCGCACCTATGTCAACCGCTTCGCCGCGCTGCCGGGCCACCGCGCCGTCGTCGTCGCCAACAACGACGACGCCGCGCGCACCGTCGCCGCGCTGTCGGCGGCGGGCGTCCACGTGCAGGCGCTGGTCGACTGTCGGACCGACGTGTCCCCGGCCTTGCGGGCTGCCGCCGACGCCGCAGGCGCGCGGCTGGTGACCGGCGCCGTGCCTTTGCGCGCGCACGGGCGGATGTGCGTGCAGGCGCTGGAGGTCGAGGAGCCCGGCGGCCGGCACGCGACCTTCGACTGCGACCTCGTCGCCATGTCCGGCGGCTGGACCCCGGCGGTTCATCTCACCTCCCATCTGGGCGGCCGGCCGGTGTGGGACGAGCGCGCGCTCGCCTTCCTGCCGGGGTCTTTGCCGCCCGGAATGGCGGTCGTGGGCGCGGCGGCGGGCGCGTTTTCGCTCGACGAGTGCCTGACGACCGGCGCCTACGCCGGCATCGAGGCCGCGACGGCCGCGGGTTTCGCGCCCCCTGCCGTGGAGGTGCCGCGGGCCGAGCGCGAATCGACCGCCGTCGCCCCGCTCTGGCGCTCGCCGCGCGCCGGCGGCAAGGCCTTCGTCGATTTCCAGAACGACGTGACGACGGACGACATCGAACTCTCCCACCGCGAAGCCTTCCGGTCGGTCGAGCATCTGAAGCGCTACACGACGCTGGGCATGGCCACCGACCAGGGCAAGACGTCGAACGTCAACGCCATGGCGCTCATGGCCGAACTGAAGGGCGAGCCGATCTCGGCGGTGGGGACCACGACGTTCCGGCCGCCCTATACGCCCGTCGCAATCGGCGCGCTGGCCGGCCACCACCGCGGCAAGGCGTTTCGCCCCACGCGCCTGACGGCAGCGCACGAATGGGCGCGAGAGGCGGGGGCGGAGTTCATCGAAACCGGCGTGTGGCTTCGCGCGGGCTGGTTCCCGAAACCGGGAGAGGACTGGCTGGCCGCCTGCACCCGCGAGGTGAAGGCGACGCGCGGCGGGGTCGGCATCTGCGACGTGTCGACCCTCGGCAAGATCGACATCCAGGGACCGGACGCCGCGCGCTTCCTCGACCGCGTCTATTCCAACACCATGTCGACGCTGCTGGTCGGCAAGGCGCGCTACGGGCTGATGTTGCGCGAGGACGGCTTCGTCTTCGACGACGGCACGACGGCGCGGCTGGGCGAGCAACACTATCTCATGACCACCACCACGGCGAAGGCGGGCGAGGTGATGGCGCACCTCGAATTCTGCCTGCAATGGCTGTGGCCGGACCTCGACGTGCAGGCGGTGTCGGTCACCGAGCAGTGGACCCAGTTCGCCGTCGCCGGGCCGCAGTCGCGCGCGCTGCTGCAGCGGGTGCTCGATCCGGGCCAGGACATCTCCAACGACGCTTTCCCCTACCTCGCCTGCGGCCCCGTCTCGCTCATGGGTGGCGTGCAGGGACGGCTGTTCCGGCTCTCCTTCTCGGGCGAGCTCGCCTACGAGATCGGCGTCCCTGCCGGCTTCGGCGACGCGTTGCCGCGGGCGCTGATGGCCGCCGGCGCCGATCTCGGCGTCACGCCCTACGGGCTGGAGGCGATGAGCGTCATGCGCATCGAGAAGGGGCACGTCGCCGGCGCCGAACTCAACGGCCAGACGACCGCCGCCGACCTCGGGCTCGGCAAGATGGTGTCGCAGAAGAAGGACTGCATCGGCCGCGTGATGGCCACGCGTCCGGCGCTTGTGGATCCCGACCGTGAGACGCTCGTCGGCTTCAAGGTCGTCGAGCCGGGCGTGCGCGCCTCGGCCGGCGCGCATTTCCTCGACATCGGCGCGGAGCCGACGCTGGAGAACGACCTCGGCCATGTCACCGCCGCCTGCTTCTCGCCGCACGAGAACGGCTGGATCGGCCTCGGCCTCATGAAGCGGGGGCCGGAGCGGATCGGTCAGCGCGTGCGGGCCTGGGACGGCGTGCGCAAGCGCGACGTGGTCGTGGAACTGCGCCACCCGGTCTTCTTCGATCCGCAGGGGGAGCGGCTGCGTGGCTGACCCGACCATCCTTCCCGCCACGACGGCCCGGCGCCGGTCCGCCTTCGAGGGGCTTGCCGTCGTGGGGCGGCACGGCGTCGCCGAGGGTTCGCCCGGCCTCACCGTGCGCGAGATGACGGGGCTTGCGCTGGCCAGCGTCGTCGCCCGGCAGGGGCAGGCCGATAATGTTCGGAACCTCGTCGCCGAGGCCACCGGAATTGATCTGCCGGTGTCGCCCCGACGCATCGAGGGTGCGGCAGGCACCGCGGGCGACGGGCTCTCCTTCGTCTTCTCCGGCCCGGGACAGTGGCTGGCCGTCGCCGAGGCGTCGGCCGTCGGGCGGTTCGCCGCGGCGGCGGGGCTCGACCCCGCCATGGCCGGCGGCGCCGCGCTCGAAATCTCCCTGCGCGCCATGCTGGCCGGCGCGGCCGCCGTGGCCGGGCAGGGCGACGGCCGCGGCGTACTCCGCCTGTCAGGCCCGAGCGCGCGGGACGTGCTCGCGAAGGGTACGGCGATCGACCTGCATCCGCTCAGTTTCGCCCCGGGCGACGCGGCCATTACATGGTGCGCCCATGTGGATGTGACGCTGTGGCAGCGCGACGCCGATCCGACCTACGACGTGGTGGTCCCGCGCGGCTTCGCCGGCACCTTCTGGCACTGGCTGGAGGAGAGCGCCGCCGAATACGGGATCGCTGTGGTCACGCCGGGCTGAACGGCCTTTCCGGATGCCGGTGGTGCGGCTACGGTCGCGCCGAGTCGTCCGCATCCTGACGGCGATCAGAACGATCTTCGCAACCGACACCCCTGGGAGCCTTCCATGGCGCTTTCGCTCTACGACGTTTCCGTGCCCGTGTTCACCCGCTCGCTGAAGGCGCTCGACGGCTTCCTCGGCAAGGCCGCTGCCCATGCCGAGGCCAGGAAGATCGATCCGTCCGTCTTCCTGCAGGCGCGGCTTTCGCCCGACATGTTCCCGCTCGTGCGGCAGGCGCAGCTCGCCGCCGACTTCGCCAAGGGCGGCGCCGGCCGGCTCGCCGGCGTCGAATTGCCGAAATATCCGGACGAGGAGAAGACCTTCGCCGAGCTGTCGGAGCGCATCGCCAAGACGCTGGCCTTCCTCGGCAGCCTGGACAAGGCGCAGTTCGAGGGCGCGGAGACCCGCGACATCGTCATGTCGATCCGCGGCGAGGAGCGTCGTTTCGTGGGGCAGCCCTTCCTGCTCCACAACGCGATGCCGAACTTCTTCTTCCACCTGACGACCGCCTACGCGATCCTGCGCCACAACGGCGTCGAGCTCGGCAAGATGGACTTCATCGGCTGAGAAGGTGGGCGGCGGTAGCTCCCGCCGCCCGCCCCAACGTCAGTTGCCCTCGCCCACGATGGCATCCTTGGCGAAAAGCGCCTTGTGGATGCCGCCGGCCAGCACCGCGCCGGCAATGGGGGCGACCCAGAAGAGCCAGAGCTGCTGGATGGCCCAGCCGCCCGCGAACAGCGCCTGGCTGGTCGAGCGGGCCGGGTTGACCGAGGTGTTGGTCACCGGGATCGAGATCAGGTGGATCAGGGTGAGGCACAGCCCGATGGCGATGGGCGCGAAGCCCGGCGGTACGCGGCTCTCGGTCGAGCCGAGGATGACCAGCAGGAAGAACGCCGTCAGCACCACCTCGATGACGAGGGCGGAGAACAGCGGGTACTTGCCCGGCGAATGGTCGCCGTAGCCGTTGGCCGCGAAGCCGCCGGCCAGCGAGAAGTCCGCCTTGCCCGACGCAACGATGTAGAGCACGACGGCGGCGAGGATCGCCCCTGCGACCTGCGCAGCGGCGTAGGGCACGAACTGGCTCCAGGAGATCCGCCCGGCGGCGGCGAGGCCGGCGGTGACGGCCGGGTTGAAATGTCCGCCCGAAATGGGACCGACCGTATAGGCCATGGTCAGAACGGTGAGGCCGAAGGCCAGCGACACGCCGACGAAACCGATGCCGAGCTGCGGGAAGGCGGCGGCGAAGATCGCGCTGCCGCACCCGCCGAACACGAGCCAGAACGTGCCGAAGGCCTCGGCCATGAGTTTTCTTTGCATGATGGTGTCCCCCTTGATGCGCCGCATTCGCTCCTGCGGCTCTGGGGCCAATGGAGCGGTGGTCTATAAAACTTGCGGTTGAACATTAACGCATCGGAAACCGTGATTGAACCGATTTGGACCGGAACCTCGGCCATTCCGCGGTGGCGCGTCTGTGCTGCAACAGCGCTGCGGCATCCGGTCTTTCGGTTGCACGATCGGGCCGGAACCTGACACCATCGCGCGACTCGCCGCTCCCGCGGCGCGCGCCGGGGTCCCATGCTCGCCTTCGCCCTTCGCCGCTTCGCCGCGCTGCTCGCCACGCTCATGGTGGCATCGGCGGTCGTCTTCACGGCGATGGAGGTTCTCCCGGGGGACCCCGCTCAGGTGATGCTGGGCACGCAGGCGCGGCCGGACACGCTGGCGGCGCTGCGCCTCCAGCTCGGGCTGGATCGTCCCGCGCCGGAACGCTACCTCGAATGGGTGGCCGGCATACTGCGCGGCGACCTCGGCAAGAGCTACACCTACTCGACGCCCGTTGCGGAGCTGGTGCGCGAGCGCGTGCAGGTGTCGCTGCCGCTGGCGCTGCTGGCGCTGGGCCTGACCGCGATCATCGCCATTCCGCTGGGCGCCGTCGCCGCCGCGCGCCGCAACACGGCAACCGACGTCTCGATCATGGGCGCGACCCAGATCGGCATCGCGGTCCCGAACTTCTGGTTCGCGATGCTGCTGGTGCTGCTCTTCGCCATCACGCTGCGCTGGCTGCCGGCCGGCGGGTTCCCCGGCTGGAACGCCGGCGCATGGCCGGGCCTTCGCGCGTTGATTCTTCCCGCCGTCGCGCTTGCCCTGCCGCAGGCCTCGATCCTCGCCCGCGTCATGCGCTCATCGCTGCTCGAGACGTTATCCGACGACTATGTCCGCACCGCCCGCGCCAAGGGCCTGTCGCAGGGGCAGGCGCTGCGCCGCCACGCGCTGCGCAACGCGCTGATCCCGGTGCTGACCATCATGGGCCTGCAGTTCTCGTTCCTGCTCGCGGGTACCATCATCATCGAGAACGTGTTCTACCTCCCGGGTCTCGGCAGGCTGGTGTTCCAGGCGATCAACCAGCGCGACCTGGTGGTGGTGAAGAGCGTGGTGATGCTGCTCGTCACCAGCGTCATCATCGTCAACTTCCTCGTCGACATCGCCTATGCCATCGTCGATCCGCGCCTGCGGAGGGGCCGATGAGCGCCGCACCTCTCGCCGCTCCTGACGCGGGCTTCCTCGCCCGCGCCCTGCGCCACCGCAGTTTCCTCCTCGGCGCGACGATCACGCTCGGGGTCGTCCTGATGGCGGCGCTATCCTTCGTCTGGACGCCGCACGACCCCACCGTCATCGAGATCGCCCGGCGGCTTCGCCCTCCCTCGGCGGAGCACTGGCTCGGCACCGACCCGTTCGGCCGCGACACCTTCTCGATGATCATGCGGGGCGCGGTGACCTCGATCGCCGTGTCCTTCGTCGCGGTGGGGATCGGGGCCGGCATCGGCGTGCCGCTGGGGCTGCTGGCGGCGCAGACGCGCGGCGGGCTCCTCGACCAGGGGATCATGCGTTTCGCCGACTTCGTATTCGCCTTTCCGGCGCTGCTGATCGCGATCATGCTGCGCGAGGTGTTCGGGCCGGGCGCGATCAACGCGATGATCGCCATCGGCATCTTCAACATCCCGGTCTTCGCGCGGGTCGCCTATGGCGGGGCCCTGCCGCTGTGGCAGCGCGACTTCGTGATGGCGGCGCGCGTCGCCGGCAAGGGGCCGGCGCGCATCACCGTCGAGCACATCCTGCCCAACATCGGCAGCCTGATCATCGTGCAGGGCACGATCCAGCTCTCGCTCGGCATCCTCGCGGAGGCGGCGCTGTCCTATATCGGGCTCGGCGTGCAGCCGCCCCTGCCGAGCTGGGGGCGCATGCTGTTCGAGGCGCAGACCATGATGGGCCTCGCGCCCCGCCTCGCCATCGCGCCGGGCCTCGCCATCGTCGTCACCGTACTGGGTCTCAATCTGCTGGGCGACGGGCTGCGCGACCTGTTTGACCCGCGTCTCTCCCGGGAGCGCTGACGGTAGCGCTGCTCGACATCGACGGCCTCGACCTCTCGATCTCCGGCACGCCGATCCTGCGAGGCGTCTCGCTTTCGGTAAAGGCGGGGGAGGTGCTGGGCGTCGTCGGCGAATCCGGCTCCGGCAAATCGCTCACGGCGCTCACCGTCATGCGCCTGCTGCCGCGGGGGGCCGTGGCGAGCGGGAGGGTTGCCCTCGACGGGCTCGACCTGCTGGCCGCCTCCGAGCGCGAGATGTGCGGCCTGCGCGGGCGGGCGGTCGGCATGGTTTTCCAGGAGCCGATGACGGCGCTGAATCCGCTGAAGACCATCGGCGCACAGGTCGCCGAGGGCTTCGCCCTGCATCTGGGCCTAGGCCGGGCCGATGCCGAGAAGCAGGCGCTCGCCGTGCTGGAGCGCGTGGGCCTGCCGCCGGCCCGGATTCCGCCGACGCG
>JAIYAB010000191.1 GCA_027489275.1 Hyphomicrobiales bacterium | reverse complement strand
CATCGAGACCCGCTTGTCGAGCTTCGCCGCAACGGCCGCGGCATGGCAGGCCCGGTTGAGCTGGCGCGTCGTGATCGGCTGGCCCGGCTGCTGGCCGGGAAAGAGCCAGCCGCGGGGGCGCTTCACCCGCCACCACTGCCGCAGCAGATCGAGGAGGTCGGGCGCGAGCATGACATAGCGGTCCTTGCGGCCCTTGCCCTGCTCGACCCGGATCAACATGCGGGCGCTGTCGATGTCGGCGACCTTGAGGTTGGCGATCTCCGAGACGCGCAGGCCGCAGCCATAGGCGTTGCTGAGCGCGGCGCGGTCCTTCAGGCTCCGCGCATGCGCCAGCAGCAGCGCCACCTCCTGCGTGTCCAGAACCACCGGCAGGCGATCGGGCGTCGGGATCCGCGCCATGCGGTCACCGAAGCCGGTCCGGCTCAACGTGACATGGAAGAAGAACCGCAGCGCCGTGCAGGCCGTGTTCATTCGGGCATAGCTGGCGCCGAGCGAAGCCAGGTGAACCTGGTAGCGCCGCAGATCTTCCGGTTCGGCCCGGTCCGGCGGCAACCCAAGGAAGGCCGTGAACTCACGGACCTGCCGCACATAATCGCGCTGCGTATGCTCGCCAAACCGGCGAATGGTCATGTCCTCGATCATCCGCTGGCGCAGCGGAGTGGCGGTGACGGGATCGATCATGAAAACCTCCAAGGATCAGGGGAAACGACCCCCAAATCCTCGGATGCAGCGCATCACATGCGAAATCTCAGCGATGACCGCGCCGCAGCGCCCTGCCGCGAGAGCGGCTTAGTCCCTTGGCGCAAGGTGCGCGCGGACTCACCAATTGTCGTAATTGAGCGCCCCGCCTTGTCGGCGGGGCGCTCGACGTTCGACGCTCTTACTCGGCGGACCTGCGGGACCAGATGAGAGAGAACGAACCGGCGGTGTCGGCCTCCTCAATCAGGGTTGCGTAGACTGCGGTGTGGAAGCTCGGATCATCGATCTTGGCCGACAGATAGGCCTTGCCTTCTTTCGAGGTCTTGGCCCAGGCCGCGCCGATTTCGGTCTTGCCAGCGAAGAGGCGGTGGGACGGGCCCCTGTCGCTTTCGCTGTCGGTGCGGATGAAACGGACCTTGCTGGTCAGGGTCAGCGTGTTGATCACGCCGGTGAAGCCGTTGTCGTCCTTCTTGAAGCTGCCGATCGTCGCCATTTTCGTCTCCTGTCGATTTTGTCCGGGCCGCGACCACCGCGTCCTCGATGGCGTCGACAAGGTCGGGGCGGGCTGAGGCGCACCCGCAGGGTCGAAACACCGTGGAGAACGGCAACGCCGTTGCGCCTGCAAAGCCCGTCTCGACCAGAAAGCCAGCACCCAAGAGGACGCAGGTGGCCACGGCCCGGACAAATCCGACAGGAGACCAACCGACGCCGCCCGGCAGCTTCAACAACAACGAAAACGGCCGCCCCATCGGAGCGGCCGCCTAACGCCTTGAACCAAGAGGTCCGCCTACTCAGCAGCTCGCGCGAACGCGACTGCGTCCAGCTCCTCCTCTGCCGCATGGGCAGGGGTCCGCAAACAGGCCGGCAGCCAATCCGTCTCGACCAGAAGGCGCTCGGCCTCTCTGGCCATCTCGACCTTGGTTAAGCTGCCCAGCCGCTGCGCTGCCTCGTTTGAGACGCCCTCCTCCACCGCCTGCATGATCGCCGCCTTGGTGACGCGCCCGAGATAAGCCGGCACCGTCGGGCTCCAATAATCCCGCATGGCGAGGCAGGTCGCCTGCGCCAACCGATCCGCATCATGGATCACATGCGCCCGGCGCTCGTGCGGCAAGACGAGCGCGTTGACGCTCTGCGCGACCACATGGGCCAGCAAGGCCTCACGGCTGTCGCGATCGAGTGCGGCCAGCCAATTCCAAAGCCCCGCTGCCTCCTGCGGCATCATCTTGGCCCATTCCTCATGCCGCTCGGCGATGGCACGCGCGGCGGGACCATCATCGATGCCCTCGGCATGTTGCGCCAGCGCGGGGGAATCAATGCGGATGGTCAGGCAGGACGGCGCGTCAAAGCGCCGGCCATAGAAACCTTGCAGGATCAGCGAATGCGCCAGCGCCAGCATGGCAATGTCGGGCTGCCGGGCGAGAGCGTCACGAAGCGCGGCGGTCCTGTGCGCTGAGAGGTCGGCGATCAGCCGATCCGACAAACCAATGCCGCCGCTCTCCGCTTCGACCGGCATGGTTACGTCGGCGCTGACGCTGTCATTGTCGCTCGCCTGCGCCGCCTTGGCCTCGTGATCCTCCTGCGGCTCCGGAACCTCGTCCTGGGGTCTGACGAATCCGCGCTCGATACGAGCCTCTCCGTCATGGCCCAAGACCACGAAGACGCCTGCGCGGGCCATAATCGCGGCATCATAGGCATAGGCTTGATGGGAGAGCCGCGTGATCTCCTCGTCAAGCCGCGCCATCTCGGCTGCGACGTCTTCGCTCACCTCGTCGCGAGGATGCTGGTGATAAAGCTGCTGCAGAGCGACATTGGCGGCAAGTCGCTTCTGCACCACGTCATCCGACTGCTCGACGGCAACAGGATAGACGCGCCGGTAGCCATGGCTATGCGGGAACTCCAGCGCGACTTCCGTCCAAAGCCAGCCCTCCTGCCCGACCTGATCGGCGATCTCGCCGAGCTTGCCGAGGCAGAGCCGGTCGAGCAGCGCGGCATCGGTCAGCCAGACCTCGTCGGTGGTCGAGAACAGGTCGCGCAGCACCGCGCCACCGGCCATCTCGTAGACATCCAGCCCGAGGAACTGAACGCGCCGATCCCGCCCGGAAATATCAGCCCGCGTCAGCGCCGCCCTGATCCGCCACGGTTCCCGGAAGGAGCCCAGCGCTTGATAGACCTGATCCTGCCGGACCGGATCATCGGTGACGGTGAAGGCCTCAAGCTGCGCAATCGTCAGCTCGCCGTCGCGATAGGCCTGCATGAGATGCGGCGCGATCGCGCCGAGCGCGAGCCTCTGCCGAACGATCCTGAGCGAAACGCCGAAGCGCGCCGCGATATCAGCCGCGCCCAAACCAGACAGTTCAAGCCGACGAAATGCTTCGTACTGGTCGGCAGGATGCAAAGGCATCCGCACGACGTTCTCGGCAAGGCTCTCTTCCTCGCCAGCCTCGCGCACCAACACCGGCACGCTGTATCCAGGCGGCAGCGCCTTGCGCTTGGCCAGCAGCT
>JAIYAB010000110.1 GCA_027489275.1 Hyphomicrobiales bacterium | reverse complement strand
GCCGCCGATGGTCGCCGTGGCGTAGGTCGAGGGGTGCAGCCGCAGCTCCTGCTGCGAGTCGGGGCGCGTCACGTCGTCGATCCGGGCCATGACGGCGCCCGGCTCCGCCACGACGCGCCCGCGCCCGACGCTCTTCACCGCATCGAAGCCGGACAGGTCGAGCACGATCCCGCCGGACAGCGGCATGGCCTGGCCGTAGTTCCCGGTGCCCGTGCCGCGCGGGGTCACAGGAATGGCGAGTTCGTGCGCCGCGGCGAGCGTCGCCAGCACCTCGGCCTCGCTGCGCGGCGACACCACGATGTCGCCGGTCACGGCGTCGAGCTGTCGCTTGAGCCGGGGCGAGTACCAGAAGAAGTCGCGGCTCTTCTGCTTCACCAGCGCCGGATTGTCCTCGACCCGGATGCCGCCGAGGCGGCGCTTCAGGCCGTCGATGTCGTAGCGGCTCTGCGGGAGGGTCGTGGTCATGGAAGGCGGTTCCTTGCGGTTGCGTTCATGCCTTGCAGCCCGGAGAAGCCGGGGAGGGCGGGGAGCAGCGTCGTCGGGAGGGGCGGATCAGCCCTTCAGCGGCAGGTAGGCGGTGGCCTCGACCTCGACCAGCACCCGCTCGTCGGGCAGCATCGCCGTCACCTGCACCACCGTCGACACGGGGGGATCGGTGGGGAAGAAGTGCTTCCGGACCCGGTTGTAATGGGGGTAGTCGCGCAAATCCCTGAAATACTGCACGAGCTTGAAGACGTCCGCCATCGAACCGCCGGCGCTTTCGATGGTGGCGCGGATGCGGTCGAGCACCCACCAGCTCTGCGCCAGGATGGGGCCTTCCTTCACGTCCACGGACATCTCGCCCGTCTGCCCGATGAGTCTGGCCGCCTCCGGCGGAATGTCCTGGTAGCCCGTCACCACCAGCGAACGGGCGGGATCGACGGCGATGATCCCCGAAAGAAACACGAAGTCGCCCATGCGCTTGAACGCGGCATAGTGGGCGAGGGGCGCGGCGGGAGCGGAGGTCATGGACCCTCTGGCGAAGGCGTTGCGGATGCCCCGAGCATACAACAGCCATGCCAGCCGCTGCCAAGCCGTCGAAGAGCCAATGCGAAATCCGCAAGCAAGGCGCAGGCATGAAATGTACGGAAGGGAGGTTGCATAACTCGCTAATGGCGCGAATCGTGATAAACCAGCACCATATTCCTTTGGTGATTATGATGCCGAACGTTGTTTCAAGCGCGATCAGCCGCGTAGAATATCATGACGCGACAAACACGCTGTCCATTTGGTTCACCCAGTCAGGAGGCCCGTACGATTATTACGGCGTCCCTAAGAGGACATATCTGAGTTTTTTGGCATCTCCCTCGAAGGGCAGGTTTTTCAACGAACGTATTCGTGATCGCTACAGCTCGAACCGTTGAACATTTTGGGCGGAAGACGGCTTATCCCCTAGGGAATGCGTGCAGCCTTGATCATGCCGAAGGCATACGCGTAAGGGCTCGATAAAAAAAGGCCCGCGTCGCCGCGGGCCTCTCTTCCGTCAGCCGCCTTGCCGGCCGCCGGATGTCAGAGCGTGCTGGTCCACAGGGCCGGCAGGAAGTCGTAGCCGGCGCCGTCCTTCACCACGAACCCGGTGGCCGGGAACGGAGCGTGGTAGAAGGACAGGCGGATCTTGTCGGCCGCGGCGCGGTCGAGCAGGGCCTTGCGGGTGGCGATCGCCATCTGCGGGTCCATGTCGAAGATCGCCTGCCACTCCGGCCGGCGCGCGAAGATGCCCGGGTGGTTGGTGATGTCGCCCACGAACATCATCTGCTGGTTGCCCGACGCGATCAGGAAGGCCGTGTGGCCGGGCGTGTGGCCGGCGGCCTTCACGGCGGTGATGCCGGGGACGATTTCCTTCTCCCACTGCACCTTGCGCACCTTGTCGGCCACCGGGCCGAACTGGCGGCGGGCGAGCTGGAAGCCGCCGCGAGCGGCCTCGGGCGCCGCGTTCATCTTCGCGTCGTCCATCCAGTGGCCCCACTCGACCTCGGACACGACGATCTCGGCGTTCGGATAGACGAGGGCGTTGTCGGCCCCGCGCACGCCGCCGATGTGGTCGCCGTGGAAGTGGCTGATCGCCACGACGTCGACGTCGCCCGGCTGGATGCCGGCGGCGGCGAGGTTCTTCGCCGTGTTGCCGACCGTGCCGCCCGCGGCGTTGCCGGTGTCGAGCAGGATCACCCGGTCGCCCGTGTTGACGACCATGGTCGTGAACGTGATCGTCAGCTTGTCGCCCGGCAGCCCGAGTTCGGTGAAGGCGGCGGAGACCTCGGCGTCCGTGGCGTTGCGCACGAAGCCCTTCGGCATGTCGCGCTGCACGGTGCCGTCATGGATCGCGGTGACTTCGAACGACCCGATCTTGAACCGGTGGAAGCCCGGCGCCTGCTGGTTCGACATGGGGGCCTTGGCAAGAACCGGCAGCCCGGTCGTGAGCGCGGCTCCCGCGGCGGCAGTTCCGGCCAGCATCGTGCGGCGTGTTATCGACATTTATATTCCTCCCGGCTTGATCCGTATCAACCAGAGCGCAACTTAGGGTCGTTTCGACGCGTGCCAAGCGTGGAATGATCACGTTTTCGCGGGGTGCCTCCGCGTCACGAGGCGACCATGCGGCCATGGCGCGTCGCACCCCGGCGCGGATCGGACCCGGCACGCGCGCTCCCGCCGCTTCGTCGTGGAAGGACTGGACAGGGGAAGCGCGCCGGAGTTGGCTTGGGGTTCCTGTTGTCCGAGGTCTCGCCATGCCCCGCTTCGCCGCCAACCTGTCCATGATGTTCAACGAGTGGGACTTCCTGGACCGCTTCGGCGCGGCGGCCGATGCCGGGTTCGACGCGGTCGAGTTCCTGTTCCCCTATGACCACGATCCCGACGCCATCGGCGCCCGGTTGCAGAAGCACAAGCTCACGCAGGCGCTGTTCAACCTGCCGCCGGGGGATTTTGCGGCGGGCGAGCGCGGCATCGCCGCTGTTTCAGGCCGCGAGGAGGAGTTTCGCGCCTCGGTGGCCAGGGCCGAGCCCTATGTCGCGGCGACGGGGGTCAAGCGTGTCCATGTGATGGCGGGGCTCGTGGCGCGCGACCAGGGCAGCATCGGCGTCTATCGCGGCAACATCCTCCATGCCGCCGAACGGCTCGGGCGCCTCGGCGTCTCGGTGATGCTGGAGCCCATCAACGGCCGCGACATACCGGGCTATTTCCTGAACGACTTCGGTTTCGCCGCATCGTTCGTCCGGGACCTGGGGCTCGACACCGTGCGGCTGCAGTTCGACGTCTACCACCGCCAGATCCTGCACGGCGACGTGACGCGGGGACTGGAGGCGCTGCTGCCGATCACCGGCCACGTGCAGGTGGCCAGCATCCCGTCGCGGCACGAGCCGCAGGGCGAGGAACTGGACTACGGCTTCGTCTTCGAGACGCTCGACCGCCTCGGCTATGCCGGCTTCGTGGGCTGCGAGTATCGACCGCGCGCCGCGACGCTCGACGGGCTCGGCTGGTTCGCCCGGTGGAGGCCCCGCTAGGGCGCCGGCGAATCGGGTTCCGCGCCGTGATCGGACCGGTCGCCCTTGCCGTCGACGAAAGCGGAGGCCAGCGTGCGCATCAGCAGCTTCGCGTGCTCGGATTCGATGCTGTAGAAGATCGTCTTGCCATCCCGGCGGGCGCGGACGAGGCCGTCCAGCCGAAGCCGCGCCAGTTGCTGCGACACGGCTGCCTGCCTGCGGCCCAGCGCGCGTTCGAGGTCGGTGACGCTGCGCTCGCCTTCCATCAGAAGGCACATGATCATCAGGCGCGCCTCGTGCGACAACGCCTTGAGCAAGGCGGAGGCTTCGCGCGCGCAGCGCGCCATCTGGTCCGTCGGGAAAGGCGTTGCCATGAAGGAGGGGTATTCCGGAATTCGGTTACGGCGCGCACGTTAGACACGCTATGCGTGTGTCGTAAAGACTATTGTCCTCTCCGCGGCACCAAATCCGGCTTTGCATTCGTGTGCATGGCATCATCCGACAGCCCGCGACGCGACGATTGAAGAGGCTGCCCATGCGAAAGGTTCTTTTCATCGCGGCCGACCAGTGGCGTGCCGACTTTGCCGCCCTTCACGCGGGTTCGAGCCTGACTCCGCACCTCGATTCACTGGCTGCCGAGGGCGTGCGATTCGCCCGCCATTACACGCCCGCGGTGCCGTGCGGACCTGCGCGCGCGACGCTCCTGACCGGCCTCTACCCTTTCGTGCACCGCTCGGTCCGCAACGCGACGCCGCTCGACGCGCGCTTCACAAACGTCGCGCTGGAGGCGCGGGCGGCCGGCTACGACCCGGTGCTCTTCGGCTATACCGATTCGTCGGTCGATCCCCGCACGGTGGCGCCCGAGGATCCGCGCACGCGCAGCTTCGAGGGCATCCTGCCCGGCCTGCGCCTCGAGGCCGCGCATAACGAGCTGAGCCTGCAGCCCTGGGCCACCGACCTCGCCCGCAAGGGCTACGCCGTGCCGGAACGGCTGCACGATCTCTACAACCACCCCGGCTCGAACCGGAAGATGGCGACCTTCTCCCGCGAGCCTGCCCTCTACCGGGCGCCCGATTCCGACACCGCGTGGCTCACCGACCGCCTTCTCGACTGGTGGTTGCTGCGCCGGGACGATCCCTGGTTCGTGCACCTTGTCTGGATGCGGCCGCACCCGCCCTTCATCGCTCCGGAGCCCTACAACACCCTCGTCGAGCCCTCCGCCGTGACCGCGCCGTCACGCCGCCCCTCGCTCGACGACGAGCGCGCGACGCACCCCTTCCTGGACGCCTGGCTGGGCGAGCAGGACAGCCACGACTACCTCACGAGCCAGGTGAACCCGCTGCGCGTGCCCCTCGAGGACCTCGTCGCGCTGCGCGCGGTCTATCTCGGCCTGATCG
>JAIYAB010000134.1 GCA_027489275.1 Hyphomicrobiales bacterium | reverse complement strand
TTCGTCGCCGGGCAGGACCGTTCCTTCTTCTTCCTCGAGATGAACACCCGCCTGCAGGTGGAGCATCCGGTCACGGAACTGATCACCGGCATCGACCTCGTCGAGCAGATGATCCGTGTCGCGGCGGGCGAGCCTCTGTCGATCACCCAGGACGACGTGAGGCTCAACGGCTGGGCCGTCGAGAGCCGCGTCTACGCCGAAGATCCCACCCGTAACTTCCTGCCCTCCACCGGCCGCCTCGTGAAGTACCGCCCCCCGGCCGAGGGCGTCGCTGACGGCGTGACGGTCCGCAACGACACCGGCGTCTACGAGGGCGGCGAAATCTCGATCTACTATGATCCGATGATCGCCAAGCTCGTCACCCACGCGCCGACGCGGATCGAGGCGATCGACGCGCAGGCCAACGCCCTCGACAGTTTCGTCATCGAAGGCATCCGCCACAACATCCCCTTCCTCTCCGCTCTCATGACCCATGAGCGCTGGAAGTCCGGCCGCCTCTCCACGGGGTTCATTGCCGAGGAGTTTCCCGACGGCTTCAAGCCGGCCGAGCCCGCGGGCGAGGTGGCGCACGTGTTCGCCGCCGTGGCCGCCGCGATCGATGACAAGCTCAACCGCCGCAAGCGGGGTATCTCCGACCAGTTGCCCGCCGCGCGCGCCTTCGCCTTCGAGAGCGAGCGCGTCGTGCGGCTGGGCGAAGCGCGCTTCGACGTGACCGTCACCGCCGACGGCGGGGCCGCGGTCATCGCCTTCGGCCACGGCCATCATCACCGCGTCGTGTCGGACTGGGTGCCCGGCGATCTCGTCTGGACGGGCACGATCGACGGCGCGCCCGTCGCGGTGCAGGTGCGTCCCATCCTCAACGGCGTCGGCCTGACGCACGCCGGCTTCGCCACCGCGGCGCGCGTCTTCACGCCGCGCGAAGCTCAACTCGCCGCCCTGATGCCGGAAAAGACGCTGGCCGATTCCGGCAAGCAGCTGCTGTGCCCCATGCCGGGCCTCGTCAAGTCGATCGCCGTCAAGGTCGGCCAGGAGATCAAGGCCGGCGAGATGCTGTGCATCGTAGAAGCCATGAAGATGGAAAACGCGCTCCGCGCCGAGCGCGACGCCACCGTCAAGGCCATTCACGCCAAGGAAGGCGACAGCCTGGCGGTGGATGCGGTGATCATGGAATTCGCGTAGGGCTGGCGGCTGGGGGCGAGTAGGGCGAAAGAGCAGTAGGCAGCAGGCAGTACAAAAGCCGGATTCGCCCTGTCGCCGCCCGCCCACTTCCTCTACTGCCCACTGCCTGCTGTCCCAACACCATTCGCCACTCGCCCCGCCCCCCATGCCCCTCTACTTCGCCTACGGCTCGAACATGGATCGCGACGCGATGGCGAAGCGGTGTCCGGCGTCGAAGGCGGTGGGGCTCGGGCGGCTGCCGCGCCACCGGTTCCTGATCACGACCGACGGCTACGCCAGCGTCGTGCGTGATCCGCGCCGAACGGTGCACGGCGTGGTCTGGGACCTCGCGCTCTCCGACATCCCGGCGCTCGACCGCTACGAGAGCCTGTCCACGGGCCTCTACACCAAGATTGGCCAGCCCGTAGTCATGGACGGCGGCGCCAAGCGCGCGCTCGTCTACATCGGCCGCTCCACGCGGCCGGGAAAGCCGAAGCCCGGCTATCTCGAGGGCGTCCTCGCCGCCGCCCGCGCCTGGAACCTCCCGAAGGACTATCTCTACGAACTCGAACACGGCGAACCCGCCCCCCGCCGCCCCGGCACGCCTTTGTTCAAGGCCCCGATGTAGACCCGCGCATCTGCCGTCGAGCCCCGGGCTCCGCCAGATAGTCCAACCCCACCAATGCCCCTCATCCTGAGGAGGCCGCGGCAGCGGCCGTCTCGAAGGACGCAGGATGGCGCCGCTGCAGGATCGCGTGGTTGCTCGATTGTGCGTCCTTCGAGACGCGGGCTGCGCCCGCTCCTCAGGATGAGGAGACTGCAGGGAAAACGCCCTCGAAGCCCATCGCGTAGCGCCGCCCCCCGCTTACCCCCGCGTCCACGCGAACCGCTGCTCTGTCAGCGCGCTGCCCCAGCTCGTGTCGACCTCCTCGTGCACCAGCCGGAAGCCGTGCGTCTCGTAGAGGTGGCGGGCGGCGTCGAGGCCGGCGAAGGTGGTGAGCCAGGCCCGCTCGAACCCCGCGCCGGCGATGAAGCGCATCGTTTCGGCGAGCAGCAGGCGTCCGACGCCCCGCCCGCGCGCCACGTCCGACAGGATGAAATAGCGGATGCGCGCGCCCTGCGCGGCGGCGTCCGGCCCGCTGCCGTCGACGGCGATCGCGCCGAGCGTCGTGTCGCCGTCCATCGCCGCGAGAAGCAGGTCGCGGGCCGGGTCGAGCCGCGCCACCAGTTCGCCCAGCCCCTGCGCCACCTTCGCCTCGAATACGGGCCCCAGCCGCCATTCGCGCCCGTAGTAGCGGCCGTGCTCGGCGACGATCCAGCCGATGAGCCCCGGCGACCACCCGTGGCGCAGCACGATGCCCGTCATCGTCATCCCCGCTCGTCCGCCGTGTCGCCGAACACCGCCTCGAACGCCGCCCGCAGCGCCACGTCGGCGTCGTGAATTGTCACCGGCAGGCCGAGGTCGACGAGGCTCGTCACGCCGTAGCGCTGCTCGGCGATGCCGCACGGCACGATGCCGCCGAAATGGGACAGGTCCGGCTCCACGTTGAGGCTGATGCCGTGGAACGTCACCCAGCGCCGCACGCGGATGCCGATGGCGGCGATCTTGTCCTCGGCCCCGTCTGCCTTGTCCGGCCGGCGCACCCATACGCCGACCCGGTCCTCGCGCCGCTCGCCGCGGATGGTGAAGGCGTCGAGCGTGCCGATGATCCACGCCTCCAGCGCCGCCACAAAGGCGCGCACGTCCTGCGTGCGTCGGCGCAGGTCCAGCATCACATAGGCCACGCGCTGGCCGGGTCCGTGATAGGTGAACTGCCCGCCGCGCCCCGTCTGGTGGACGGGGAAGCGAGCCTCGACGAGATCCTCCGGCCGGGCGGACGTGCCCGCCGTGTAGAGGGGAGGGTGCTCCAGCAGCCAGACGAGTTCCGACGCCTGTCCCTCCGCGATGGCGGCGACGCGCTCCTCCATGGCCGCGACGGCCTCCTCGTAGGGCACGGGGCCGTCCGTGATCCGCCAGGCGACGGGGGGCGAGCCGGGCGCGGGGAGGCAGCGGACG
>JAIYAB010000429.1 GCA_027489275.1 Hyphomicrobiales bacterium | reverse complement strand
TGACGTCCTGCAGCAGGTCGTGGCGCAGCAACTGTCGGCTCGATACGTTGATGCTGACGAAGATCGGCGGATCGACCTCCAGCGCCCGCTGCCACGCCGCCAACTCGCCCGTCGCCTTTTCCATCGTGAAGACGCCGAGATCGACGATGAGGCCGCTGTCCTCGGCGATGGGGATGAACTCGGCGGGAGCCAGGCGCCCGTGCTTGGGATGGTCCCAGCGCAGCAGCGCCTCGAATCCGGCTACCGTACGGTCCTCCAGCCGGATGATCGGCTGGTAGAGCACCTTGATCTCGTTGCGCTCGAGCGCGCGGCGCAGATCCATTTCCAGCGCGACCCGGTCGGTGCGCTGCGCGCGCATGGCGGGGCGGAACACCTCGATCCGGTCGCCGCCCAGCCGCTTGGCATGCATCATGGCGATCTCGGCGTTCTTGACGACGTCCTCGCCGCGGATCTGCCCCGTCGGCTCGGGCAGGGCGATGCCCAGCGAAGCGGTGAGGAAGATCTCCCGGTCACCGAAGACGACCGGCGCGGTAACGACGCGTCGGATCGTGTCGGCCAGCACGGTGATGCGGTCAGGCTCACGCTCCGACAGCAGGAGAAAGGCGAACTGGTCCCCCGTGACGCGGGCCAGCGTGTCCTGCGGTTTCAGCAGCCGGCCGAGCCGGCGCGCCATGGCGAGCAGGATCGAGTCGCCCGTCGGCACACCGACGGATTCGTTGATCTGCTTGAAGCGGTCGATGTCGAGCACGATCACCGTGGGCCGCACCGCTTCGTCCGAGCGCGACAGGGTGAGCGCAGAGTCGAGCCTGTCGATGAACAGGCGGCGGTTGGGCAAGCCGGTGAGGTTGTCGTGCACGGCGTCGTGCAGGATCCGCTCTTCCGATGTCTTGGCGTCGGTGACGTCGCCGATGGTTCCGACGACGCGCATGACCTCGCCGTCCGAGCCGACGACAGGGCGGGCCTTCAGCTCGTACCAGTAGTAGTGGCCGTCCGAGGTCTTCAGGCGGAAGTCGATGTGCACGCGGCCGCGCCGCTGCTCCAGGACCGCGTCCAGCGTAGCGCGGAAGCGGTCGCGGTCGAAGGGATGCATGACCTCGAGCCAGTTCGCGGCGGCGCCTTCCAGCGTGCCGCGGCGCAGGCCCAGCGAGGACTCGATCTCGGCACTGACGACGATGCGGTCGGCCAACACGTCCCAGTCGAACACGCTGTCGCCGGAGCCGGCGAGCGCGAGGGCCTTGCGCTCGGCATCGCTGACCAGCCCCTGCGCGATCGCGCCGCCCGCGAAGGCGTGCTGCATCACCGTGAAGCCGATCAGCATGACGATGAGGACGAGGCCGCCGAGCAGGGCGGGCGAGACAATGTCGTTGGCGATCTCGCCGGCGATGGTGAAGGCGGCGGCGATGACCCAGACCAGCAGCAGGAACCACGTCGGCGTCAGCAGGACGGCGCGGTCGTAGCCGTGCGTGGACAGGTAGATGACGAGGATGAAGCCCACGGCGGCGACGACGGCGATGGAGATGCGCGCCACGCCGGCCGCCACGCTCGGGTCGATGACGGCGAGCCCGATCAGCGCCGCGAGGAAGATGAGCCACGCCGCGGTGACGTGGCTGTAGCGCACATGCCAGCGGTTGAGATTGAGGTAGGCGAACAGGAACACGACCAGCGTGGCGGCCAGAACCGCTTCGGCGGTGGCCCGGTACACCCGCTCTCCCTCCGGCGAGGTGGGCACGATCTTCTGCCAGAAGCCGAAGTCGATGCAGATATAGGCCAGCACGGCCCACGCCAGCGCGGCCGCGGCCGGGAAGATGACGGCGCCCTTCACCACGAAGACGATGGTCAGGAACAGGGCGAGCAGCCCCGCGATGCCGATGACGATGCCGCGGTACAGCGTGAGCCCGTTGATCTTGTCCTTGTAGTCGTCCGGGTTCCACAGATAGATCTGCGGCAGGCGCGGATTGGCGAGTTCGGCGATGTAGGTGACCGTCGCGCCCGGATCGAGCACGATCTCGAAAATGTCCGCCTCGGGACTCTCCTCGCGCTCCGGACTTTCGCCCTGACTGGCCGTCACCGCGGTGATGCGGCTCGAGCCCAGGTCGGGCCACACCACGCCGGAATCGACCAGCCGGAAATGCGGCGCCACGAGCCAGCGCACGAGCTGCTCGTTGCTCTCGTTGCGCAGCGCGAAGACGATCCAGTCCGGCCGCGTGCCTTCCTCCTTCGCCTTGATGGCGATGCGCCGGACGATGCCGTCGGACCCCGGCGCCGTCGAGATCTGGATCTGGTCGCCGTCCGAGCGCGAGCGCTGGACGAAGCGCTGAAGGTCGATCGCCGACTGATCCGACTTCACCGCCACGGGATCCAGCGCCAGCGCCGGCGCTGCCGACAGCACGGCGAGGCCGAGCAGACCGGCCACCAGGCCGGCCAGCAGGCAGGAGAACCGGCCGGCGAGGAAGAGGAAGACGGTGGGCAGGGTACGCAAGGACGGGCAACCTCGGCGGCGACGCCACTGCGTCCGGTCTGCGCAGGAGCCTGTGTCGTCAGTGGTATCCGCACGGCGGGACCGGAGCAAGGCGAGCGCCCGGACGCCCCGTGCCGCGCTGCAGTGGCGGGCGATCACGGCGATCCTGTGTCGAAGCGGAAATCGTCACGCAGGAGCGCGAAGAGCAGATGATCCTGCCAGACCCCGTTGATGCACAGGTACTGGCGGGCGTAGCCCTCGCGGCGGAAGCCGACGGTTTCCAGCAGCCGGGTCGAGGGCATGTTGTTGGGAACGCAGGCCGCCTCGATGCGCCGCAGCCGCAGCGTCTCGAACGCGTAGCCCGCCGCCGCGCGCACGGCGCGCGTCATGTGGCCCTGGCCGGCGTGGGGCGCGCCCATCCAGTAGCCGAGCGTGGCCGCCTGGGCGACCCCTCGACGCACCATGCCGAGCGTCAGGCCGCCGATCAGCGTGCCGTCGTCGAGAAAGAGGAAGAACGGATAGGCCTGGTCCTCGTCGATCTCGTGCTGGTAGCGACGGATCCGGCGGCGGAAAGCGGTGCGCGTGAGGTCGTCCGTCGGCCAGATCGGCTCCCACGGGCGCAGGAAGTCCCGGCTGACCTCGCGCAGCTGGGCCCAGGCCGCGTGATCCTCGGCCCGTGGCGGACGCAGCATGAAGCCCTGGCCCCGGATCGTCGGGGTCTCGTCGGCATGCACGGAGAGACGGAAGAAGGCCATCGCGCTTCAGCCCCTGCCGGTCCCGAGGTGCGCCGCCATGCGCGCCGAATCGGGCAACCGCTTGACCGGCCCCACTGCTGCGACGGTTGGCGTGCTGGCGAGCATGTCGGCGGCGACGCGGCGGACGTCATCGATGGTTATGGCGTCGATCGCGGCCACGATCTCCTCGCGCGGCATGACGCGACCGAACGCCAGCACGTGGCGCGCCATCTGCTCGGCGCGGCGGGCCGAGGATTCCAGACCCATCAGCAGGGAGACCTTGATCTGCGCTTTCGCGCGGTCCACCTCGGCCTGCGTCGGCTGCTCGGCTGCGGCGCGCATTACGTCCAGCATCACCGGGACGAACTCGGGCAGCATCGCCTCGCCCGTGCCGCCGTAGACGGCAAAGACACCGGCGTCCGTGAAGGGCTGGTGGAACGAATAAACCTCGTAGCACAGGCCGCGCTTCTCGCGGATTTCCTGGAACAGGCGCGAGGACATGCCGCCGCCCAGGATGTTGGAGAACACGTGCAGCGTGTAGTGGTCGGGATCGTGGAAGGAGCGGCCCTCGAAGCCGAGCACCACGTGCGCCTGCTCCAGCTTGCGCACCTTGCGCTCGTCGCCCCCGGCATAGCGCCCGGCGACAGGCGCCTGCACGAGACCGCCG
Source organism: Hyphomicrobiales bacterium (assembly GCA_027489275.1). Classification (GTDB taxonomy): domain Bacteria; phylum Pseudomonadota; class Alphaproteobacteria; order Rhizobiales; family Beijerinckiaceae; genus Alsobacter. Next base: position 2,540 of record JAIYAB010000429.1, on the reverse strand, counting down.
CCGAACCGGTCGAAGCGCCGGCTGACCTCGGCCACCACCTCGTCATGATCCACGGCGCCCGCGGCGGCGACGACCATTTCGGGGCCGCGGTACTGGCGGTCCAGGAACGAGCGCATCGAGGCGGCGGTCTGCGCGCGGACCGTCTTCGGTGTGCCGAGGATGCGCCGGCCGATGGGCGCGCCGCCGAACGCCGTCTCCATGAACATGTCGAAGACGATGTCGTCGGGCGTGTCCTCGCAGGCTCCGATCTCCTGCAGCACGACGCCCTTCTCGCGCTTGAGCTCGTCGCGGGCGAAAGCCGGCTCGGTGAGGATGTCGGACAGGATGTCGAGCGCGAGCGGCACGTTCTCGCCGAGGACGCGGGCGTAGTAGGAGGTGCGCTCCACGCTCGTCTCGGCGTTCAGGTCGCCGCCCACCGCCTCGATCTCCTCGACGATCTGCAGCGCGTTGCGGCGCCGCGTGCCCTTGAAGGCCATGTGTTCGAGCAGATGCGCCAGCCCCTGCTCGCCCTCGTGCTCGTGGCGCGTTCCCGCCCCGATCCACACCCCCAGCGCTGCCGTGGCCAGTTGCGGCATGGCCTCGGTGACCACGCGCAGCCCGTTGGGCAGGGTGCTGATCCGCACGGCTTCGGCCCGCGGCGGCGGCTGACGGCGATTGCGGGGAAGCGGTGCGGCGCTCAACGCCTGCACTCCCGGAGCGGCAACGGGCTGCGAAGGCTCATGCGGCGCTCTCCCTCGTCGCGCGGGCACGGTCGCGGATGTGCCGCTCGATCCCTGCCCGGTCGTTGGGAAGAACCGTGAAGCGCTCGGCCCTTTCATGCAAGTCCGCCAGATGCGCCGGCAGCGGCGGGTGCTGTCCCGTCGCCGCCTGGACCGCGTCGGGGAACTTGGCGGGATGCGCCGTTCCCAGCACGATCAGCGGCGTCGCCGGGTCGCCCGCCAGCACCTCGCGGCCGCTGGCCACGCCGACGGCGGTGTGCGGATCGAGCAGATAGCCGGCGTCGCGCCACGTCGCCCGCATCTCGGCGGCCACGGCATCCTCGCCGGCCCGGCTTGCCCGGAAGCCGCGACGGATCGCGGCCATCGCCCCGTCGGGGATCGTGAACGCCTTCGACTGGGAGAGCGAAGCCATCATGTGGCGCACCGCCGCTGCGTCGCCTCCCACGGCTTCGAACAGCAGGCGCTCGAAGTTCGAGGAGACCTGGATGTCCATGGAGGGGGAGGTCGTCGGCACGACGCCGGTGACCTCGTAGCGGCCGGTCGCCAGCGTGCGCGCCAGGATGTCGTTGGTGTTCGTGGCGATGTTGAGGACCGACACGGGAAGTCCCATGCGACGCGCCACGTGGCCGGCCAGGATGTCGCCGAAATTGCCGGTCGGCACCGAGAACGACACCGGCCGGTGCGGCGCGCCCAGCGATACCGCTGCCGTGAAATAGTAGACGATCTGGGCCACGATCCGCGCCCAGTTGATCGAGTTCACGCCGGAGAGGCCGAGCTCGTCCCGGAAGGCGTGGTGGTTGAACATCGCCTTCACCAACGCCTGGCAGTCGTCGAAGTCCCCCTCGACCGCGATGGCGTGGACGTTGTCCGCCTCCACCGTCGTCATCTGGCGGCGCTGCACCGGGCTCACGCGACCGTGCGGATAGAGAATGAAAATGTCGACGCGCTTGAGGCCGCGAAACGCCTCGATGGCGGCCCCGCCCGTGTCGCCGGACGTCGCCCCGACGATGGTGGCGCGCTGGCCGCGCTGCTCCAGCACATGGTCCATGAGCCGCCCGAGCAGCTGCATCGCCACGTCCTTGAAGGCGAGGGTGGGACCGTGGAACAGCTCGAGCACGAACAGGTTGTCGCCGATCTGCACGAGGGGGCAGACGGCGGGATGCCTGAAGGACGCATAGGCCGCATCGACCATCCGCGAGAACGCGCCGGCCTCCACCTCGCCGTCGACGAAGGGCGCCAGGATCCGCCGTGCCGCCTCGGCATAGGGGACGCCCGCCAGCGCGGCGATGGCGGAGGCGTCGAGCGTCGGCCACGTCGCGGGGACATAGAGGCCGCCATCACGGGCGAGACCCGCGAGAAGGGCATCCGAGAACCCGAGCACGGGGGCTTCTCCCCGGGTCGAAACGTGCTGCACGGCGGTCATTCCTCTGTGGCGGCGAGCGTAGGAGTCTTGCGCAAGACTGACAAGCGGCGGCTCAGGCTGCGCCCCCCGGCGGCTTGCGCAGGTGCTGGCGCACCCAGACGCCGAACACGCCGATGAGGCCGAGGGCAAGCGTGAACCACGTGATCGCGTATTGCAGGTGGTTATCGGGGAACGAGATTCGGGTGTTCCCGCCGACGGGCAATCCGCCGGGAACGGGCGTGCGGTCGGCTTCGATGACGAAAGGGGCCGCCCGGGCCAGACCGCGCGCGGCGGCGATCGAGGCCGGGTCGCGGGTGAACCATGCATTGCGGGCCGGATCGTTCTCCGGCACGAACCAACCCCGGACCTCGGGCGAGCGCATCAGGCCGGTGACGGACTGCTCGCCCTCGACCTGTCCC